>JAUSJW010000036.1 GCA_030647105.1 Nanobdellota archaeon
ATATTTGTATAATGCCATTGTTCATGCCTCCGTTGTTGTCTTCTTTCAGGCAAATTCAGGCGAGCAAGCCCACATCTTTGCCAATACTAAGAAACCTGAAGTGATTTATAAAGGTTTGTGGAGTGATTCGCGAAGTGCAGATCCATAGGATGCTCAGTTTTTTGGAATCTGAAACAAAAAATTCCCATGGATACGTTCCTCTGTAATCAAAGAACTGAACAAACCTAAACGTCCATATCCACTTCAATTTCCTTGATGCGCGCCTTCAAATTCTCAATTGTGCGCACATTCTCCTGCTGCTGCAGAAGCGTACCGCACTCTGGGCATTTGAATTCGAAATCCGTCGCCTGGTCGAAATCAAGGCGGGCGCAGGCCTTGGTGCAGATGAAAAACAATCCTTTGTTCTGCTCCTCCTTGCCCAGGCGCTCGCGGAGCTTCTCGAGGTTCTGCTTCTGGAACGAGTCAATCAAATCCGCCACGCGGTCCTTGTTGAAGGTCCAGTACGAAATGTACCATCCCTTCTGGCGGTCCTTCTTGCGGATATAAGTCACTAAATGATGAGTATGGAGCTTGTAGAGCGTGTTGCGCACCGTCTGCATGTCGAGTTTCAGCTTCTCCGCGATGACGAACTCGGAGATGTTCTTCTTGTCACCGAGGAATTTGAGAAGGCTGACGCCGTTCTCGCCGGCAACGCTCAGAATCGTGTCCTGGACACGTTCCTTGGGAACGCCTTTGACAGAGAGGTCGTCGCTTTTCGCCGCTGGATGCGCGCTTTTCTTGGTCTTGGGGGTCTTTTTGGCTGCCATACAAAATCGAATAGAGCAGTTTATATGGACAGACCACTATATAAATCTTGTGTTATTAAATGAGGAGAAAGGTATACTAATGGAGACGGAAACCTCGCGAATATGGGATTAACCATCTAAAAGTAGGGAAATCAACGGATAACTCCTTCTTGCCAGTCCCGTAGAATTTGCCGCGCCATCCGCGGCGTATCCGCGCCCCCTCCTTTTTCGAGCATCCTACGCTTAAGAGCGATAGTCTCCAGCACCGCGTCCTTGTCCTTGTCTACATCTACCCCGTAGAACGCCTCAATCTTGCCAGGATAGAGGTCCATCAGCTCCATGACAGCCAAATCAGGCTCTTTCGCCTTGGTGAAATCAATCGTACCAATGAGCTGGTGCTTCGCGTCGTCTTTCTCGTGATACGGAATGACTCCAGGAGTGTCGAGCAACATGATGAGATTGCCGGCCTTGATTTTCTGGACGCCCCGCGTATGCCCAGACTGGGGGCTTGTGGGCGCGGAATGCTTGCCCTTCATCGCGTTAATGAGCGTGCTCTTGCCCACGTTCGGATAGCCCAAAACGCCGACAGTGAACGATTCCTTGCCCTTGTAGTGCTTCTTGCCCTCGATGAGGATGCGTTCCCGGAGCATCGTCGTGCCCTGGTATTGCCTTGCCGAGACAAAGACGCAGGGGCGAAAGAACTTCTTGGCCCGCTCGGATTCTTCCTTGCCGGCTAAATCCGATTTGGTCAGCACGTAAATCAAAGGCTTGCCTGCTTTATGGACTTTATCAACAACTTCCTTGTTCAACGTCTGTGTCGGCATTCTCGCGTCGAGAACGAGCAGCAAGAGGTCAGACTGCTCAATCACCGTGTTGACCAGCTTCCAGAAGTCTGCCATAAAGAAACAGATGCCTGGACGTTTATAAGCATTCCCCAGAGTTAGGCGGTAAACTCGCTCTTCACAATATCCCTATCAATCAATTTCATGCACTCGCGCATCTTCGTTTGCAGTTCCATGTCGCGCGTCGCCTTCGAAATCTGCTTCATGATATCAATCATCCGTCTGAACAATCGAATAATATCACCTTCAAGCAGGTTAGAGTAGAGGAGCAGTTCAGTAAAGGTAGCGCCCTGCGCCCACCGAGATACGAGCATCATCAATCGCAATAAGCTGTGCTTGTTGATGTTCTTTTCAACGTAAGGGTTCTTTGAGAGCACATGCAGCAGATGTTCATACTGCTTCTTCGCGCCGCCGACCTTGAATTCATCCGCTCTGCGTTCTTCATACACGATGCCTGCGACCAGGCAGGAAATATCGACAGAAGAAAGATGCTGGTACATTTGGCTCGAGAAGATTTCGCTAATCAAAAGCTCGTTGAAGTAGATGTGCGTCGCGAACTCGCCCTTCGGCGTGAGCTTTCTGCCGTCCATCAAATAGCCCATCTTCTGCAATTCGCGAACCTTGTTGTTGAAGCTCGCCTTGATGCGCGCGTCCGGCTCTTTCTTCTTGCGCAAGAACGCGTCGAAGTTGCTGCGCAAAATGATATCGATTTCTTCCTCGCTCGGATGGTTTTTGCATAAATTCAGCACAGTATTGTAAGACAAACGGAACTGCGAGATGATAGGCTCGGTGTCCTTCGAAGTGAGCCGCGCGATTTTGTTCAAGTCTGTGTATTTGCGGTCGACAATCGCGTAGACATTCCCTTCCGTGTCTATTCCCCGTCTTCCCGCTCTTCCGGCGCACTGGAAATACTCCTTGCTGCTCAGATACCGAAACATCACGCCGTCGAATTTCTCCAGCGCGTCAAAGCATACCGCCTTCGCGGGCATGTTCACTCCAACCGCGAACGTATCCGTAGCGTATAAAACCGAGATCAAGCCTTTCTCGAAGAGCCGCTCGACCACCTCCTTCAAATTGGGCAGCAATCCGGCGTGATGGTACGCTACTCCCTTTTCCAGGCACTCGCGCAGACGCTGGTAAGAAGCCATTTGCTTGACTTCCGGAGACGTGTTTTGGGAGATGTATTCGGCAATCACACCGCGCTGGGCCTGGCTTGTGAATCTTCTCTGCTTCGCGAGTTCGTGCGCGAATTTCTCGCACTTTTTTCTGCTGAAAGAGAAGAAGATGCACGGCGTTTTGTCGGTGATGGCCGAAATCAAGTCGAGATGTGACGCTGGAAACTCGCGAACCTTTCGGTTGCGCCTATCCTCAGGAATCGACTGAATCTCGCGCACCTCATCGATAGTGCACACCCCTAACGTTTTTTCAAAGAGGTGATGGGTCAAAGGCACCGCGCGCTTGAGGTATTCAACGACCCTAACCTCATGCTCCTTGATTTCGGAAATCCATTCGGCGAACTCCAGGGCGTTAGGAATCGTCGCAGAAAGGCAGAGAAATCGAATGCGGTTGGGCGAGAAGATAATGCTTTCTTCCCACACCGTTCCTCGCTCGATGTCGGAGATGAAGTGGATTTCGTCGAAGATGACATAGCTCAGGTAATCGATTATCGGGTCTTTGGCAAGAAGCATATTGCGATAAATCTCAGTGGTCATCACAAGCATCGGCGCGTCCGGATTGATGACCACATCTCCCGTCATCATCCCCACAAACTCCTTGCCATAATCCTGGCAGAAATCCTTGTATTTCTGGTTAGAAAGCGCTTTTATTGGCGCGGTATAAATCACACGGCGCTTCTGGTTGAGGAACTTCGCGATGGTGTAATCCGCAATCAGCGTCTTTCCCGTACCCGTAGCCGCGCTCACAACGACAGAACGATTCGCTTCGATATGCTCAATCGCTTCAAC
>JAUSJW010000046.1 GCA_030647105.1 Nanobdellota archaeon
AAAAGATAAGCGTTGAAATATGCAGCGCGTGTCACCCTCTTTATACTGGAAAGGAAAAAATCATTGACAGCGCCGGCCGTGTAGAACGTTTCAAGACTCGAAGGACCGAAGCTACAAAACGCCAAGGAGAGGCAACTGCAAAAAATAAAGTTCGTGCAGAAAAAGAGGCAGCGAAAAAGGCTAAAAAAGAAAAAGACGCAGAGGAAAACTCTTAGTGTAGATTAAGTAAAAACGTGCTTTTTCCGTGGAAACGGGGGAGTGCGTTTTTGGTATATAAGGTAGAATAAGTGAATCTCATGGAAAACGATTACGAAAAATATAAAAACAACCCCAAGACGAAATATCTGTTTGAGTCTTTTGAAAACCTTCTTCGAGAAGAGAAGGAGCTTTTAGATATGAAAGAAGGAGATGTAGAGCTCAATGCACTCGCCGATGAGGAATACAAGAAAGTAGCGGCTCAAAAAGAAGAGCTCATGAAGCAAATGGAAAAGATTCTTACTGAAGACAAAGAGGAAGAAGAGTTTCCCAATGAAATTGTGCTTGAGGTGAGGGCGGGAGCGGGAGGAGAAGAAGCCGCGCTCTTTGCGGGGCTCCTTGCCTCGATGTATGAAAAATATGCACAGAAAAAAGGGTGGGAGTTTAAGCGAATAGATGAATCAGAAAGTAATCTCGGCGGTTTTAAAGAAGCGTCGTTTGGAATAAAAGGAAAAGATGTGTATCGAGAACTTCGCCATGAGATGGGTGTGCACCGCATCCAACGAGTTCCGCATACCGAAAAATCGGGAAGAATTCATACTTCAACCGCGTCAATCGCGGTCTTGCCTATACGTTCTCATTTCAAGATTGAAATAAACCCATCTGATATCGAAGTTACATTTGCGCGCGGGGGAGGCCCCGGAGGACAAAACGTGAATAAGGTTGAAACAGCGGTTCGTGTTCTTCATAAACCGACCGGGCTTGTCATTCGTTCTATGAATGAACGAAGCCAGCAGAAAAATAGAGACAACGCGATGGCAATTCTGGCTGCAAAACTCGAACAAGCAAACGAAGAGAAGGAAGCCCAAAAACTTTCAAGCGAGCGTAAAAGTCAGATCGGAACCGCAGATCGTTCTGAAAAAATACGGACTTACAATACGCTTCAAGATAGAGTCACTGACCATCGTCTTAAAAAAAGCTGGCATAACATTGAGCGCATTTTCGCGGGAGACATCGAGGCAATAGTAGAAGCATTCCGAGATGGGGATAACCATGCTTAAGGTTCAACCTTAGACGCTTTCATCAACATGTGTATAACCATGCTCAAGGTTGAACCTTAAGCATTTTTAGGGGGAGGCGAGAAGGGGTTGACTTTTTGTTTTAATATAGTATCATTCCTCCTGAAGCACGTTGACAATTAAAGGGCAATAGAAAGAAGGAAGCTCAACATGGCTATGAGAAGCCCCACCTTTACGTCGTTGGGTGGTGGAGATGAAATTGGTGCGAGCGCGCATCTGTATCGATTTCCAGCTCCCCGACATCCGAACGGCTCAATCAATGTTCTCGTGGACGACGGAGTTCGTCCTCGGGACAGATCGAGGCCAAATTTTGAAGGCGTAAGCCATATCGACCACGTTCTACTCACTCACGCGCATGATGATCACATCGGGGATGCTCCTCATACATTTATCGAACGTCCGAATGCGAAGTTTTATATGACGCAACCGGGGACAGAGCTTTCTCGAACTGGTTGGGATGAATCAGCGCGAAATATGGAAAGGGCAGAAGAGAACGAAGGTATCCCTGCTCTTTTCAAATCTCATCACGTGGATGCTCTTGTGAAGAATATGAGGATTATCACCCCATGGCGACGCATTGAGTTGGCGGAAGGGCTCTCGGTACTTCCCATTCATCCCGGCCACCTCTTAGGTGCTTGTTCATTTTTATTTGATTATCAAAATGGAAAGAACACCATCCTTCACACAGGCGATTTCTCAACCCATGATCAAATACTAATTCCGGGCGCCGACACTTTAAAGTTGAGAAGAGGGGTCGACGCCATTGTTTCAGAGAGTACCTATCTTGGTAGCCCATCTCCTGACAGAGAGAAAGAAAAGAAATCTTTCTTGGAAGCGATTCTCGCGGTTCTCGCGCGTAATGGAGTGGTACTCGTTCCTTGTTTCAAGATGCAACGAATCCAGGAAGTATGGGAAATTCTCATACGGGCAGGAATCCCTCGTCATCTCATTGTGTTCGATGGGAACGCGGAGGGCATATTTGATATCTTTTCTCGTTACACAAATATAACGATGCCTGCTCGAAATCAGTTCATAAGAAGCCACCATGAACGCGCGAGGCGCATTCGTGGCGGCGGTCCGCTTGTCGTCTTGGCCCATGGCGGGATGATTCAAGAGCGAAGTCCTGCGTTTCGGTGCCTCAAAATGGTTGCCGATGATGAACGAAATGGCGTCGTTGCGAATGGCTACATGGACCCGTGCACTCCCGGGGGAGAACTCTTTGAGCATGTTCATCACCACAGAGGAGACACTATTACGCTGGGAGACATGGAATTCACCTTGCACTGCAGTTTTGAGAAGGTTTCTCTTTCCGCTCACGCGGGTGGCGAAGAGATCGAAGAACTCGTGGCAAGCGCCCGCGATCAAGTCATTTTTGTTCATGGCGAGAAGAGGCGGGTTAAGAAGCACCTGGGGACAGGCGCGATACCAAACGCGCTCTTTCCCCCAAACAGAAAGGAGGTGGTGCTATGAGTCTACCCGATCGCTTTTCACACCTACTGGGGGCGAATTTCTCGGTTTGCCTCCAACTGTCTCTGCCCATAAACCTTGGAGAAGCAGAGCAAAGAATGATACGAGAAGCGGAGCAAAAAGGGCGCGCCGCGTTGAACATTCAAAAAGAAAACAAAGAAAAAGGTGTTCGAGGGAAGCGTCAACTTTTTGTTCTGTCACACGCAGTCGGCGGAGAGACTTTGGAGCGTGTGATACAGAAGCGATATGCAGATGTCCTTTTCGACGCGACGCTGTGCTCCATCGTAGAAGAGTGCCATCTTGTTTTTCGAAGGAAGTTTGACCGAAACACGTCTTTGCCAGAGCTGTGGCTCATGGCGGGACGTCATGGCGAAGAATCTTGCTTTAACGCATTTTCTTCACCGAAATCAGGTTCCGGCAACCCGAATTTCGTGACACTGCTCTTTTCAAGCAAAGTGAAGCCAGGGTTTACCGGTTTCAAACCCCTCTATGTGAAAGTTCAAGTTGCCGGCGAGTATCATTACTTTAAGATCGATGCCGAATCGAATAGCGACGGCGGGCTTCGAGACTTGCTTGTCAAAGCATGTCTTGTCCCGGAAGCGGAAGCGCCACAGCCGCTTCAGGAAGCCATCGCGCTTCGGCAACTCCAGTCGAGAATCGAATAATCTACACAATCCTTGTCAGGTCTCTTCGGGGACTTGACAAGGATTTTTAATTTGCTATAATACTCCTTGGATCCATAGAAGAGTGAACATTTAAATATCGACTTAGAAGAAGGGGCTTAAAACACCCCTTGCCTTGTGGGTCCTTTTTGTTTGCAAGACTCAAGTTCGTAGGACTCTGAATTAACCCGCCAGGCATAGCCTGGCTAACCTGAAGGAGGCCGTGATGGCCAAGCAAGCGCAGACGCACACCGAAAACGATACGAAGCCCGCGACTGCCACGTTGGAGGAGCAGCTGGCTGCCAAGACCGTCTCCCAAATGAAGGGAGTCGGGACGACGATTCCGATGAGCCCAGCGAAGCCGAATGGCGCCACAACGTCGGCGCCTATGAAATCGTCGGTACCGAAGAGCCTCAATCTGGCTCGACCGAAGGCGCCGGTCACCGTGGACGACGAAGTCGTCGCGCTGATCCGGGACGCAAAGGTGCAGATTCCCGAAGTCGTCGGCGGCAAGCAGGGGTGGGCGACGACGTTGCTCACCATCATCACACTCCACGACACCGACGCCCGCGCACAGCAGGTGCCGCTCGAGGCAGAGGCGCGAGCAGAGCTCGCTCGTTATGCCGCCGGCGACCTCGGCGACTGGCTCAATTCCGCCCAGAAGGCGGACCTGGGCCAAATCGCTCAGATCTCCATGATGAACAAGTTCGCAGAGCAGGCGCCGAGCGAGTTCGGCATTCTGCTCGACATCATGAGGATCGGGGCGAATACGGGGGCGATCCGGCGTAAGTCTTACGATGACAATCTGGAACGCCTGCAAGGGCGTGTCATCTACGCCGGAAAGGCAACCTACATCTCCAATCTCTCGATCGAGGCATCGACCCCATGGGTCGCACAACTCAACGAGAAGTGGGAGGAGGTCAGTCGGCGGAATTGGGTCGATCATAAGGCGGCCGAGAAGGCCCTGAATCAAAAGGCGACCAGTACGGTCGCCGAGATGCTGGGCGGGAGCGCTGGCATTTGCGCCGTCACCGTCCCGGACAGCTGGTACGTTGACAAGAAGAAGGAGCGCAGGTTCTCGGCAGGGGGAGTTCTCCTCGTCGAGTCCGATGGCGAGGTCGTTTGGCCGATCGGAGCGGTCGGCAAGCTCACCAAGCGCTTCGAAGACATCATCGATCCCGCCAACGAGCGGGGCTTCCGTCTCTCATACCAAGGCGAAGCGCGGAATAGGCCTGTTCGCCGGGGATTCAAGGACGAGCACTTGAAGGTTCTTGACCCGCGCCAGTATAGCGGGACGAAGGAAGAAGTCCTGGCGCAGGTGGCGAAGAACGAGATGCCACTCTCGGCATACAAGCAGGCCGATGGCGAGTCCGAGAAGGATCGTCTGCAACGGATTGGCGACAACAAGCGTCTTTGGGGAGCCCTCGTCCTGGGCATTCCGAAGACTCTCGCCAAAGAGGAAGAGCGCAAAGCGCTCACGAAGAAGGGCGACGTCGATGCTTGCGCGTTCTTCTCGGGCGATAAGCCCGTCCGCGTGGTCATCTGCATCGACGGCGTCTGGCATGAAGAGAAGGAGGATCACAATGATCCCACCTTCGCTGCCAAGCGCGACAAAGATGGCGGGCTCTCGTTCGAGTGGCCGATTCGCCTCGATGCCCTCTATGTCGGCGTCGAACGCGGAAAGGCCTACGGCAAGGATGACTTGCCGGCAGTCCTCGCTCGCCAGATG
>JAUSJW010000047.1 GCA_030647105.1 Nanobdellota archaeon
CTCGAAGAGTTTGCCCTTCGCGATGCGCAGCTCAATGAGCACCGCGACATCATAGCCTAATTTCTCATAGCCAATCTTGCAGGTGTACTTTTGGATAATCCCGTTTTTCTCCATCTTCTTCGTGCGGTTCATCACCGTGACAAAGCTGGTGCCGCAGCGCTTCGCCAGCTCTCTGAGCGGCAATTTCGCGTCCAAAAGGAGCTCGTTGAGAATTTTCTCGTCGGTGTTGTCAAGCGCGTAGGTGTTTACCATGTTTCTTTTCCCCCTTCGACTTTTGCGGATTTTGTACCTATTTAAATTTTTCGAGTGAAAAACTATTTTTTGTTCATAAAACGCTCAATTAAAGATAAATATGTACCGAGCGTCACTTCACTCAATTTGGGGTGACATCCATGAACCTAATCGAACAGACGAAGAAAGACAACGTCAAGTACATCCAACTGCAATTCACTGACCTCCACGGCATGATTAAAGCCGTGAACATCCCCGTGGAGCGGCTTAAGGAAGCGTTAGAAAAAGGAATCTGGTTCGACGGCTCTTCCATTGAGGGATTCACGCGCATCTTCGAGTCGGACATGGTGCTGCATCCAGACGCGAGCACGTACGCGGTGCTGCCGTGGGAGGAAGACCCGACCGCCCGCCTCATCTGCGATGTCCATATGCCGGATGGCGAGCCCTTTGAGGGCGACCCGCGCCACATCCTGAAGCGCGCGCTGGCCGAAGCGTCGAAGATGGGTTTCGAGTACAACATCGGCCCTGAGCTTGAGTTCTTCCTCTTCAAGAAAACCAATGGCGATTTCGAGCCGGCGACGCATGACGTGGCGGGCTATTTTGACTATTCACCCCGTGACCTCGCCACGAGCGTGCGCAACGAGATTGTGCGCGCCTTGGAGAGCATGGGCATGGAAGTGGAGATGAGCCACCATGAGGTCGCGTTCGGCCAGCACGAAATCGACTTCAAATATGGCAACGCTCTGCTGAGCGCTGATAGGTGCTTAACCTTTAAGCACGTCGTTAAAAGCATCGCGCATAAGCATGATTTGTACGCGACGTTCATGCCCAAGCCCGTCTACGGCATCAACGGCTCAGGCATGCACATCAACCAGAGCCTGTTTACCGACGGCAAGAACGCGTTCTATGACGCCGAGGACGAGTACAAGCTGAGCAAGACCGCGAGGCACTTCATCGCCGGCCAGCTGAAACAGGTGCGCGGGATGTCGGCAGTCCTGTCGCCAACGGTGAACTCCTACAAGCGCCTCGTGCCGGGATACGAGGCGCCGGTGTACATCTGCTGGGCGCGCAGGAATCGGAGCGCCCTGGTCAGAATTCCGAGATACTCGCCTGGAAGAGAGCAATCGACTCGCGCGGAACTGCGCTGCCCGGACCCGAGCTGCAATCCGTATCTCGCCCTCGCCGTGATGCTGACCGCAGGGCTGGACGGCATCAAGAGCAAGCTTGAGCCGCCGACGCCCGTTGAGGAAAATGTCTATCACCTTGATGAAAGCGGCCGCGAAAGCAAGGGTATCGGCACGCTTCCCGGCTCCCTGAAAGAAGCGCTCGACGAGTTCAAGAAAAACTCCCTGCTCAGGACCGCGCTTGGCGAGCATACCTTCTCCAAATACCTTGAAGCGAAAAAAGAGGAATGGGACGACTACGCGCTGCAGGTCACGCCGTGGGAGAAGAAGCGGTACTTCGAGGTCATCTGACTTTTTTTTCCAATACTTTTTTATATTCTCTTTTCCTTAACGATTCATGAAACTTCAATCCGTTCTCATCAGTTTAGCGGTGATTGCGTTACTGGTTGTCATCTTCTATCCTTGGAAGGAGCAAGAGTATCACGCCCACGCGGATTTCAGGGTTGTTGTCAACGGAGAGCGCCTTGATTTCGGGCAGGAGAAGTACATGACCGAAGGCAGCTTTCTTCTGAGCAAATACGTTCATTTGCACGACAACGACGGCGACGTCATTCACGTTCACAATAACGAGGTCGCGCTTGGAGACTTCTTCGCATCGCTCAAGTTCAAACTCAACAAGACTTGTCTTATCACCGATATGAACTTGACGTACTGCACAGGCGATGGGAAGGCATTGCAGATGTTTGTCAATGGCAAGGAAACCCCGGCTTTCCACACCTACGAGCCGCATGACTTGGACCGCATTCTTATCATCTACGGCAACGGCTCTGATATTGAAAAAGAAATCAATCTTGTTACAGACAAGGCCTGCATCCAATCAGGCACATGTCCGGAGCGCGGCGCCGCGTACAACGAGAGCCTGTCATGCGGTCCTGGAAGCTTTTGCGTTGGCTAATCACTTCTCGCAAACGCATGAATCACAGCGAAAGAATTCTATGGGTCTCCCATTCATCGCTTCTTAGAAGAAAGAAAATAAATGAAAAATAAAAAATTTACTTGATTGAAGCGTACGCCTCGCCAATCAGCGTGTACGTGAAGACGCCGATGACGAATCCCGCCACGGCTCCGCCGACAAGCGGAATCGCCGCGAACACCAGACCGAGCGCGATGCTCAGCAGGATGCTCACAAACCACGCCGCGAAATACGCACCGGTGAACGCTTTCCTAAACACCGTGCTGAAGGAGAACGCGCCTCCGAAGTTCCTCGATGCAAGATAGCCAAGGACCGCCGAAGGAGACAAATAGCTGCTTAACAACAGGACAAGGCCGCCG
>JAUSJW010000043.1 GCA_030647105.1 Nanobdellota archaeon
CGCGGACGCCATTGGCGATTCGTATGGCCTGAGCGTTGCCGCCAAGAGCTCAAAAGCCAAGAAAATCATTTTCTGTTCTGTCCATTTCATGGGCGAGACCGCGAAGATTCTGAGTCCGGAGAAAGAAGTCCTGGTCCCCGCGGTAGCGGGCTGTTCTCTGGCGGATTCTATCACCGCGGAAGATATCAGAAAACTCAGAAAAGAGCATCCGAAAGCTGGAGTCGTCTGCTACATCAACACCAGCGCCGCGGTCAAGGCAGAGTGCGACGCGTGCTGCACTAGTTCGAACGCGCTGAAAATCATCGACGCCATGCCGCAGGAGGAAGTCATCTTCGTCCCAGACAAATTAATGGGGAGAAACTTGCAGCCCCTCACGAAAAAGAAATTGATTCTTACGAATGGAACGTGCATTGTCCATGAAGAGTTCACTCCGGAAAGTGTCAGGGCCATTCGTGCGCAGTATCCCGGCGTCAAGATACTCGCCCACCCCGAGTGCTCGCCGAGCGTTGTGAGCGAGGTGGACTTCATCGGCTCCACGTCCCAGATCCTCAAGTACGTCCAAGATTCCAAGGACCGGGATTTCATGCTCGTTACCGAGTGCGGCATCACCGACCGGGTCAACATCGAAAAGAAAGAGAAGAACATCTACGGCTCCTGCGTCCTCTGCCCCTATATGAAGAAGATTACGCTCGCCGGAGTTCTGAAAGCGCTCAAAAATCCGAGCGAAGACCAGATTGTAAAGATTGACCCAAAAGTGTTGCAAAGAGCGAAAGCGTGCATCGAGAATATGTTTGTTCTTGAGAAAAGATATGGGCAGCTAAAAAGAAGCTAACACTTCTCAAGCCACAGCTCAAACTCGTGCTCCTTGAGTGTCTCTTTAGCGTAATGCGCGGGCTTTACCGGGGGCTCAGTTGTAATGACCTCGATGCGGATAGCCCCTACTTTCTCCTTGATGATATCCATCCACGTGGAAAGAAGCTTTTGGAGCGATTCGGGGAGCCGCAAAAGGAGCAGGATGCTATCCTTTTTCTCAAGGCCCGCTTTCTTGCGCAGCGCCTGCACTCGCCTCATGACCTCGCGGGCATAGCCTTCCGCAAGCAACCTGTCGTCCTGGTCGGAGTTCAGATAGACGAATCCCTGCTTGAACGGCGCTTCGATGAGATTCTGCGGCGAGACGCGTTCGATAATCAGGTGTTTTTTCACGAGCTCGATAGTCTCTGCGCCGAGTTTGATACGATGCACACCCTCTTTCTCAAGATGGGTCATGATGGTATCCGCGTGTTCCAGCGTAAGCTTGCTGATAATCTGCGGCGCCTTCTCGCCGAAATCGGGCGCGAGGGTCTTGAAGTCTGTGCGCACGACGGTCTTAATCGTGGGCAATTTAGGGACAATCTGGAGCGTCTTGACGTTCGTCTGCGTGAGAATCATCTTCTCCATCTTGCGCACGCGCTGGATAGCCGCTTCATCGGTGCAGACGAGCAGCGCTTCCTTCACAGGCCAGCGCACGCCGCGCTGCATCTTCTCCCGCGCGGCGAGAATCGACTGCATCAGGTTGCCTGCCGTCGCGAAGTCGCTCTCGAGTTCGGTGTCGATAAGGCTTTCGCTCACTTCAGGCCAACCGAGCAGGTGCACGCTCTCTTCCTCGAGCGCGAACGCCTCGCGGAAGTGCTGGTACATCTCCTCGGAAATAAACGGAGCGATGGTTGCGAACATCCTGAGAACGTCTTTCATGACACGGTAGATAGTGAACGCGACCATCTCCTTCTCTTCCTGGCTTCCAAGCGCCGCCTTGTCGCGGATGAGCTGGATATACGTGCGCGAAAGCTCCATGTACATTTCCTCAATCAGCGCTGGAACCTCATCAAGCCGGTACTCGTCATACGCTTGCGTCACGCTGCGAATAGTGCTGTGAAGTCGGGAGAGGATGAAGTTCTCCTCAGGAGCGAAACGCTTGAGGCGCGTGAGCGTCCCGGGATTGATGGCGTTGGTCTTGCACAGCTCGAGGAGAAAGAGGTGCGTGTTCCACAAAACGCCGAGATTCTTGTGCTTGCTCTTCAGGTCCTCAGGATTGTAGTTCAGGTCAAGGCCTGGCTTTGCTCCGCCGATAGTGTAATAACGGAACGCGTCCGCGCCGTACTTGTCGATGACCTCGTCAGGCGTGATATAATTACCGAGACTCTTCGACATCTTTCTCCCCTGCGAGTCCTGGACAAAGCCGTGCATGTAGACGTGCGTAAAGGAAGGCTTGCCGATAGCAATCATCGACGCGACCATGAGCAGGTTGAACCAGCCCCTGATTTGGTCCTTGCCCTCGAGGATGAAGTCCGCCGGGAACATCTTTTCGAAGAGTTTCTTGTTCTTCGGGTAGTCTAAGCAGTTCCACGAAGCGGAGCCTGCGTCCACCCACACGTCGAGAATGTCAGGGACGCGCTTGTAGACCTTGCCCCAATGCTTCAGTTCCACGGAATCGAGCGATGAGATGTGCAAATCGTCGAATTTCTGATGCGCCAGCTTCTCCAATTCTTTTAGCGAGCCAACGACGATAAGGTCTTCGGGATTCTTGACATTGCGCCAAATCGGGAGCGGAGTGCCCCAATACCGTTGTTTGGAAATAGAATTGTCGCGAAGATTCGTGAGCCAGCTTTCGAACGCGTTGAACGCCGCGTCGGGAACCCACTTTATTTTCTTGTTCTCCTCGACCATCTTCTCTTTCAAATCTTCGACCTTGAAGAACCACTGCTTGGTCGCGCGGAAGATGACGGGCTTATGGTGGCGCCAATCGTGCGGATACTCGTGCTCCACTTCGGTTTGTGCGACGAGGCAGCCCGAAGTTTTGATGACATCGATGATTTTCTGATCGTCCTGCTTTGCGCGAAGGCCCGTGAACGGCCCCATGCCTTCAGGGAAATAGCCCCGAGTATCGATGGGATTGAACGGAGGCAATCCATTCTCATGGCCAACCTCATAATCTTCAGGGCCGCAGCCCGGAGCGCAATGCACAAGGCCAGAGCCGGATGAGGTGTCGACATAATCGGTTGACAGCACCACACTATGCGCCTTGGTGGAGGTCCCATAGATAGGCAAGAAATGGTGCTTGAGTTCCTCCTGAAACGGATGCTCATAATGCCAGCCTTCCATTTTTTCGCCCTTGAACGTCTCGAGAATCTCGTATTTTTTATCGACGACCCCGCCGAAGAACACATTAGCAAGCACGTTCGCAACAATCCAGACTTCGTCGCCGACCTGGGCGCGCACGTAGTCCTCATCCGGATTGACCATGACCGCGAGGTTGAGCGGGATGGTCCACGGCGTCGTGGTCCAAATAATCAGGAATTCGTTCTTGTCCTTGAGCTTGAACTTGAGGAAGACACTCTGCTCCACCACGGTTTTGTATTCGAGCTCGTGTTTTGCCAAGGCGCTCTCGGATTCCATGTCCCAAGTCATCGTGCGCAGCCCTTCATAGAGCCTGCCCGTATCATACGCGCGCTTGATGAGCCACCACTCGCCTTCCATAAACTCTTTAGTGATGCTCTGGTAAGCGTTCTCGAAGTCCAGCCACACGCCGAGGCGCTGGAAATCCGTGTTCATCACGAGCATGTTCTCGACGCAGAGCTTCTTGCACTCCTCGATGAACTTGTCAACGCCAAAGGTCTCGATGTCTGCCTTGTCCTTGAGCCCGAGCTTCTTCTGCGTCGCGTGCTCGGTCGGAAGGCCGTGCATGTCGTATCCTGCCCGGTCCCAGACGTCAAAGCCCTGCATGCGTTTGTAGCGCGTGATGCAGTCTTTCAGCGACTTGTTCCACGCCGTGCCGATGTGCACTTTTCCCGAAGTGTAAGGCGGGCCGTCGAGGAAGTAGAACTTCTTTTTCCCCGCGTTGCGCTCCTTCGCCTTCTGCCAGGTTCCATTTTGCTGCCAGAACCCGAGGATGCGCGGCTCGATTTCGGAAAAGTGGTACTGCATAGCCTGCGAGAGCCCGGATGATTTAAAAAGGTTACTGGCGTTTGATTTTTCTCGATAATATTATATACATAAAGCCATTTTTGAGCCCTTGGGGTAACATGACTCTCAAATATGGCCTCGTCATAGTAGGGATGCAATTTTCTTCAGGTGACCTTCCTCAGACAGACGGCATGGGCCTCACAGCCATGTTGTCCGACGCCATACTGAGCGCCCGAGATGGAAAGC
>JAUSJW010000054.1 GCA_030647105.1 Nanobdellota archaeon
AGACGTGAAATCGTGACCAGCCGCGAAAGCAGGGTATTGAGATGAATGTAGCCCCGTTTTCCCTTGCGCCCGTGGACATTTCTTCCCTGCTCCATATCGTGGATATACGTTCGGATAAGCCCTGATTCCTTGTCTGGAAAAGCCTCAAGTGTCTTCTCCTTCCCTGAGACATACCTGTGCCGACTCCGGGACGGGTCAATAGTCCCGTCAGAAGTGTCTGTAAACTTAGTCTTGAACCTCTCCTGAGGGGCATTAGACTCTTCAGAATCAGACGGCTCATCTAATGTTGTTATCCCCATGGTCCAAGGGAAAGTAGCACTCCCTTAAATATTTTTCCCCAGTAGTTCTACATTTTGTTGTATTGGACGGCCAGTCCATACTTATTTTTAATGCGTTCTTTCTGCATTTTTCTCAAAATCAAGCTAAAAAGGCATAAAATTAGAAAAGTATATAAATATACTATTCTGTATACTAGTTTAAGATGGCCATAGACGAGCTCGTCAGCGCAGCGGCAGCAGTCTACCTAGACAGCGTCCAAGACTTTGGGGACGTTTTGCGAGACGGGCGCACGCTTCACCGCCCAAGACAGGGAAAGCGCGCCTTCGCCTCTGACGGAGAGGACCCTAAGGTGCTCGAAGGGTTTTTTCTTGTTGTGAACGGTCCCAGAACGCAGGATGTCTTAACAAGCCAGGGATTCCTCCATAGTCCAAGCGATATGACCCCGGTAACCTCCTTGGACGGATTTATGGGCTATCTCGCTCGCCATTCTGAGGACGGGGCAAACATCTGGGATAAATCGCTTGGAGTTGCTATTCATACCCATCAGTTGAACGCACCCCAGAGGTTGCAGTATGAACTGCTCCTTCCAGGAGATTATGTCTCTCATGACTCGAGCGTTCCGGTCCATGACGCGAGAACCAGCGCATATAACATCGGAACCCGTACCGCAAGCGCGATAGAAGTCTCAAGGCAAAACCCCGGGATGCAAGTTGTGATTCTCAAGGCCTCTGTCTTCAATGGGCTGCCTGGTCAACTGGTGCATTTGCGCGGCGGATATGTCGTAGACCGCCTCTATCTCGCGCATAAGCCCGATGAAGCCACCCTTCCCTTCGGGCTGGTCGCGGTTCATCGTCACTATGACACTCAAGACTATACTCAATTCAGAGAGCAGCAGGTCGTCTTAGCGGGCAAGAGGGTAGCGCCTCGAACGCTTGTCACACTCTAGCCTCTTTAAAGCAGTCCTTTTATCCGATCCAGCGCCGCTCTCGCCTTCTCGACATCCGAATCGTCGTTGTAGAGATGCGCCGAGAATCGTACAGCGCCGGGCAGATTGTGCTTGTTGAACCAGCTGTGGACGCAGAACGCGCCGGAACGCGTGTAAACTCCAGCGTTGCTCAGCATCAAATTCAGCTCGTGAATTTTCATCTTGTTTGGGATGACGCTTGTGATGCTTCCGCGTTTCTCGGAGTTCCGATTTCCCAATATCCGCATTCCATGTGCAGAAACAAGTTGGGTAATCTCTTCATTTATTTTTCCACAATGCTTCTCTATTTTTGAAAGTCCGATTTTTTGGAGATAGCGGGCGGCTTCACCGAATCCGAGAATGCCCGCGTAATCCTGCAGCCCTGCCTCAAAGCGGTGCGGCGCGTCCTCGAGCTCATAGCGGTCGAGCCAGGTCTCCTTGACCGTTTCGCCGCCCAGCATCAGAGGCTCTAACGAATCAGGGTCTTTCGCGTAGAGCAGGCCTGTTCCGGACGGCCCGAGCATCTTGTGGCCCGAGCACGCGAAATAATCGACGTCCCAGGATTTGAGGTCGACTTCTTTGTGCCCCGCTGCCTGCGCGCCGTCGACGAGAACTTTCGCTCCATGTTTATGCGCGAGCTTCGCCATCTCTTTAATCGGGAGCGACATGCCGTCGAGATTGGACGTCGCGTGGACAGCGACCAAAGAGATCTGCTGTTTAGAGAGGAGCGATTCATACGTATCCATTGAAATTCCGTTCTCGTCGGTTGGAAGAATGAAATGAGAAATCCTCTTTTGATTTTTTAGTCGGAGCCAAGGTACGAGATTGGAGTTGTGCTCTTTGTCGGAGGTCAGCACGCATCCTTTCGTGGAGTGCGCGACGATGTTAATGGCTTCGGTCGTGTTTCTTGTGAAACTGACTGATTGGGATTTCACGTTGAAGAATTTCGCGAGGGTCTCCCGGCTTCGCTCCATCTCCGCGGTGACTTTTTCACCCCAGGCGTGCGAACTGCGTCCGGCGCATGCGGTATAGTCAGTATAATACGCATTCATGACGTCGATGACCGATTGCGGCTTGAGGGAAACGCAAGAAGAGTCGAAATATGCGATTCCGTTCCTTATCGCTGGAAAATCGGTTCGGTTCATGAGAGCATCCTCTTGTAGACGCGGTACGGCAGCGGCCCTACAGCTGGCTCGCCGTTGACAAAGACCAGGGGCGTGCCATAAATTCCAGTCTTGAGCGCCTCTTCCCTTTGTAGAGCTGACCAAACCTGTGTGGAGTTCTTCTCGCTGCACGCCATCACATCAGACGCATTGGCTCCGACTGTGGAAAGCGCGGACCACATCGTCGCGTTATTCAGCTCTTCTACGGGAGTCGCGAAGAGGAGGTCGTTGAACGCCATCACCTTCTCTGGATTCTGCTGTCCGAGGCAATTGACAATAGGAGTAATAAACACCGACTCCTGGTGCGTTGGGAAAGGGACGAAGCGCACCGTGACGTTCTCCTGCTCGAAGAACTTGCGCAGGGTCGGATACGCTTTTCTGGTGTATTGGCAAGCGTAGCAACCGAAGAAGACCACTTCATCTTTGCCTTCTTTGAGCGTGATAAAGAAATCCGTGTCGACTCCTTCGAGCGTCAATGCCCCATTCGCCAGTTCAGGCACGACACATTTCTGGTCAAGACCCGAGCTGCCCTGATTCTGGCCTGTGGGGTCGAAAATGCAAAAGCTCTGCGAATTGGGGCCATTGCAGTTTCCGTACATCCAATAATTGTATCCGCCAATGCCCGCGGCGACAAGGCTCCAGACAAACAGCGCGGTGAAGAGCCAGGAGAGCAGCTCGAAGCGCTTGAAGACAAATCGCCCGACGCGGGGATTGAAACGCATGAACAGCTCGCTCAGCTGCACTTTGAGCCGGGTATCGAGGCCAGTCTGGCACTTGCGGAAGGTCATCTTCCGGAAGACGCAGTCAAAAGCCTCTGCGGTGAGTTTGCGATACTTCGCGCTAAAGATTCCTAGGACCGCGAAAACAATGAGAGCGATGAGGCAAATCATGGGCTATGTCAACGGTTTTTGCTATATAAATGTATATGCCCCCGGATTGCCGACAAGGGCTAGCAACGCTTAAATAGCTGTTTCCAACCCTGCAACACATGCATGTCTTGATGGTGTCTCCGACGGTTTTTCCGCAGTTGACAGGCAATGCGGTCAGTGCCCATCGCATCTCTGAAGGGCTGAAAAAAGGCGGCCATGAGGTCCGCTTGATTACGCCTTCGGATGAGGTCGGCGATTTCAAGCCTGATGTGGTCCACGCGCTTCACGCCTTCAAGAGCGCGCGGGCGCAGATGCTTGCCAACAAGTTTCGCGTCCCGCTCGTCCTGACAATGACCGGCACCGATGGCAATCGCGACATCCACGACCCCCAGAAACGCCTCGTTATCGCGGAAATGCTCTTCCAAGCCGCCGCTGTCACGTTCTATTCCGACATCCTCAAGGCAAAGGTCGTCGCGGAGTTTCCGAAACTCGCGGAAAAAACAGTTACAGTCACTAAAGGATTTCCCCTGCTCCCCGAATCCTCCTGGAAGATGCGCCAGGAGCTCAAACTCGCGGAACAGGATATCATCTTCTCACTTGTCGGCAGCATCCGCCCGGTGAAAGACTCTCTGTTCCCGCTCAAGCCTCTCGAGCGCCTCCATACCCAGAATCCCCACGCCCATCTTGTGGTCGCTGGCGAGATTATCGAAGATCCTGATTATGGAAAACGGTTCCAAGACGCTATCGCTAACAAGTCCTGGATTCACGCGCTGGGAAGCGTGCCTCGCGATAAGGTGAGGCAGGTGTTTCTCGAGTCCGATGTCATTGTCAACTGCTCCCTCTCTGAAAGCGAGAGTAACACCCTGATTGAGGCAATGCTCCTTGGCAAGACCGTGCTCGCTTCCGATATTGACGCCAACGCGTCGCTTGTCGGCACCGCGGGAGTCTTGTACCGCGCGGGAGACGAGGAAGAATTCTACCAGAACGCGAAGATGCTCGCCCAAGGGCCGCGCGACGCGTTCGGCGACCGCGCTAAACATGCCATTCTTCGCAAGCTCAACCCTCTCGAAGCAGAGGATTACGCTCGCGTTTACGAACATGCTATCGGCGCGTATCTCGAGCGCTAAACGAGTTTTCCGTTATCTATCGGGCCTTCCCAGCGCTTGATGAGAGCGAAGCAGAGGAATGCTCCATATTTCTGAGAAAAGCATGATGAGGTGACCTTTCCCACCACTTCTCCCCCTACGGTTACGATAGCAGGCACTTCTTTATAGAGAACCCTGACGAGTTTTCTTGTGTGCTTAATCTCTTCGCCGCGCGCCATCACTTCCTGGCCGAGGTAGCATCCCTTCTTGAAAGAGATCGCGTCGATGCCGAGGTCGAGGAACATCTCGTTCCTGAAATCGACTCCCTGCCGAGGGAGATTGTTCTCAATGCGCAGGAGTTCATATTCCGGTTCTGAGATTTCGCCTTCGGATGGAAGGGCATCAACTAAGGTGAGGTACCCAACTGGCTGAGGGAAGCGTAGCTCACCCCGTTCTCCCCCCAGGACATGAAGCACTGACTTGTGAAGCACCTCGACGCGGATTCCCGAAGGGGAGGCGTAGGGCTTGAGATGTTTGAGCAGCGCGAGAAGGGCAGATTCTTCGACGATAAAATAAACGACTTCCCCGACAAGCAATTGGTCTGCAAGAGCGACAAGCTTTCCAAAGCGGTCAAGAAACGCGTTCAGCGGCTTGTCAAGCGTATTGCAGGTGAACGCGTTCGTGAAGTCCTTGGGCATGCGGATAGCTGCTTTCGTGAGCCGCTTCCATCTCACTTTCTCGCCTCGTTGATGGCGCGCTCAATCTCGGTGTCTGGAGATTTCTGCGTCTTCTCGAGAATCTTCTGCAGCTTTTCGCTGGTATCTTCGCGCGTTTCCTGCTTAGGCCTAGAAGGGGTATGCTCGAGAACAAAAAACTCGTCGTGCAGCCTGGACTTGATTTCCTCAAGATTGGGCTTTGTGGGAAGCGGATTCCAAGTGAGGTTGAGACCGTCATCCTGCCATCGAGGGAGCAGATGCAGCCGGAAACCGGAAGGATTGTCCTCGCTCGGGCCCGTGTGGACAATCAGATTGGTGCCGTGCGCCTGGAAGCTTTCGAAGAGGATAGAAGATGCGTAGGACGCGACCGTGAAGAGGCGGCGCGAAGCGTCTTCGTCGAGCTGGTCGAATTCTTTTCCGGGGATGGTGAGGACAATATGCCCTTTTCCCCACGGCTGCCCGAGCGCTTCGCAGGTGACGAGATCATCTTCATAGAGCGACGAACTGGATTTTACCGCGCCCTTTCCTGGATTCCTGTTGAAATGCTCAGTCATCACCGCGTTCAGGCTTTTGGAAAATGCGGAAAGATCGGTTGTCGGGCTGGGCTTGCCGCTCAGAGAGATTCCATCTCCCTGCTCTCGCGGGAAGACATGCGCGAGAAAATGCGGCGTCTGCTGGCCCGCGGCTCCGCCATTCGCGATGAAGACCGTGGCGGCTGGCGCGACCATCGCTTTCTTGACCGTCGCGACGATTGCGGGGAGGCGGCCGAAGAGATGGCTGAAGGTCTCTGGCGGCAGGAAGGGAAGGATGGGGTAATGCTCTAGAGGCATGAAGAGCGCGTGCCCTTTAACTGCGGGGTTGATATCAAGCATGCCTGTCATCACGGCGTCCTTGTAGATGATTTGGCCCTGCGTCTCCCCGGAGACAATCTTGCAGAACACACAGTTCTTCTTCTGCTCCTCGAGCTGCGCCTTGACTTCAGGGCTGAGATTCATGCCTCTCGTATGCGCTCCGTGTTTAAAAAGGTTAACATAACTTTTTTATAACTGAGAACACTCTTTCGAGGTATGGGCGTCTTGTACGGGTATATCGGGTATCGCGGCGGTGTGGTTCAAGTTCATCTTGATAGCCATGATGGACCTATCCCCGACACCCAAGCAGATAGTATGCTAGAACATCTTGCGAAACATCCCCCTGCTACTTGGAATGTTGCGTTCAAAACAAGGGATGGGCTTGATGTGACCTTAGGGAGTATTCCAGGCAGGGTGGAGCTTGCTGCCCGCGACCCCCGCCCCACCCTCATATCTCCTCGCGAACTCCCCCTAGATACTGTTTTTGACTACCTAAAAAGGGCCATGACACCCGGTTCCGACAGATCCCCCGAAAGGATTGAGGGAGGGGTATACTGGCGGGCAGTACCTATTCGCCAAACACCCTCAAGAGCCAACCCATAATTATTTATATCCCTGCCCCAATTCTTTACTATGCTTGTAGTCATCAATTTCGGTTCTCAGGTCGCTCACCTTATCGCCCGCCGTATCCGCCAATTGGGCGTCTATTCCGAGATTCTGCCTCACGATGTTTCTCCCGAGGCGATACAGAAACTCAGGCCCGCGGGCATCATCCTTTCCGGAGGCCCCGCGTCAGTCTACGAGGAAGGCGCTCCGCACGTGGATGAGCGCATCTTTGAGCTGAGTATTCCGGTTCTTGGCATCTGCTACGGCCTGCAGTTGATGGGCCAGAAGTATGGCAAGGTAGAGAACAAACAGGTCAAGGAGTTCGGGAAAGCCGCGCTGCAGGTCAAACAGACAACGGGCATCTTCAAGGGTCTCAAGAAAGAGGAGCAAGTGTGGATGAGCCATGGCGACGCGGTCACCGCGCTGAAAGGGTTTGAGGTTATCGGCTCTACTCCTTCGTGCGCTGTCGCCGCGGTTGCTGACGAGAAGCGAAAGCTCTACGGCGTGCAGTTCCATCCCGAGGTCGCCCATACGCTGCCAGGCATGAAAATCCTTGAAAACTTTGCCTTCGGGATTTGCAAGGCTGAAAAGGATTTCAACATTTCTGACATGCGCAAGACGCTCGTCAAAGAGATTCGTGATGAAGTGAAGGAGAAAGAGGTGCTGATGGCGATTTCCGGAGGCGTTGATTCCACCGTAGCCGCGACGCTCATTCAGGAGGCCATCGGGGACAAGCTGCACTGCGTCTTCATCGACCATGGGTTCATTCGGGAGGGCGAAAAAGCGGAAGTGGACGCTGCCTATCGCAAGCTCTTTAAAAATTACTATTCTGTCGACGCGTCAGAACTCTTTTTGAAACAGCTTGAAGGAGTTTCAGACCCTGAGCAGAAGCGCAAGATTATTGGCCATCTCTTTATTGAAGTATTTGAAAAAAAGGCGAAAGAGCTCGAAAAGGAACATCCCGATATCGCGTTCCTGGGCCAGGGCACGATTTATCCCGACAGGGTTGAATCCGCGCAAACGTCAAAGACCGCCTCGAAAATCAAAAGCCACCACAATGTCACGCTGCCGGAGAAGATGAAGCTTAAGGTCATCGAGCCCCTGAAAGATTTCTACAAAGACGACGTTCGCGCCTTAGGGAAACAAATCGGAGTACCTGCGGCGATTCTCAGCAGGCATCCGTTCCCTGGCCCCGGCCTCGCGATTCGCGTTCTCGGCGAGATTACTCGAGAGAAGCTGGGCTTTCTCAAGAAAGCCGACGCCATCTTCATCGAGGAGCTCAAGCGCTCAGGCGAATACGACAAGGTCTGGCAGGCGCTCGCGGCGCTCTTCCCGGTCAAGACCGTAGGAGTGATGGGCGACGCGCGCACGTATCAATATGTTGTGAGCCTGCGCGCCGTGACTTCGATCGACGCCATGACCGCTGATTGGGCGAAACTGCCGTATGAGCTGCTTGAGCGTGTTTCCACCCGGATTGTGAACGAAGTGAAAGGAATCAACCGGGTCGTTTACGATTTGACACAAAAGCCTCCGGGCACGATAGAGTACGAGTAGCGAATGATTCAACGTTTCTCTCGATAGTCGGACATACCATTGCCCCGTTCTAGGCGCTTTACATACCTAAATGAAGTTAAATAGTACGACGCTGCCTTTTTTGTCTCCTTAGGTGGAATTGGGTACAAGTCCAGAAGTGATTATCTTTAATTCAAATTCTTCCGTGTTAAGAATGCTATATAGGTTAAATGTTGATGAGTCATTTATTATTTTGTTCGCTATGGGAGAGCAACCTACAATTCCACAATCGTAGTTTAGATTAGAGATG
>JAUSJW010000056.1 GCA_030647105.1 Nanobdellota archaeon
GCGCATCGCGCCCACGCCTCAACGTATGGTGTACCCATGCTCTATAAACAGGAGGGCAAGCCCGTCGCGGCGGGATTCTTAATGGATGAGGAGCTCAAGCTGTGGGACCCCATTGTGAAGGGCTCGGGAAAAGCGGTCGCTATCGTTGGCGGCGCGAAGCTCAAAGAGAAGATGGAAGCCGTCGAGAAGCTCGCGAAGAAGTTCGACCGAATCATCTTGGGGGGTGTCGTAGCGAACGTGTTCTTGCGCGCGAATGGAGTTGACATCGGAGATTCTAAGTATCTCGAGAAAGACAAGGATTTCACGGACAAGGCGAAATCCATTCTCGAAAAGGACGCGCACCACCATATTGTCTTGCCAAAGAACGCCGCACTGGCGACTCCGGCGTTTGAGAAGAAAGGAGAAACCGAAGTGAAGAGCATCGGCAAAGGTCTCATCTTCGCCGACGTCCTCCCGACAGAGGAAGACCTCAAGGCCATCAGGGAAGCGGAACGCATCGTCTGGTTCGGCCCGATGGGCGCCTATGAGTTCGGCTTCAAGGAAGGCTCCATGGCAATCGTTCATGCCATCGCACAGAGCAAGGGAATTTGTGTTATCGGTGGCGGAGATTTGGCAGCGGCGGCTGAAGGCGTCAAGGCGAGCGTCTCAACCGGTGGCGGCGCGAGCATCCAGTACATCACGACCGGAAAGCTCGAGGCCCTGGAAGCGCTCCAGTAACGTTTATATCTTCTTCTCGTTTTTTCTTCTTTTATGTCCAGAAAAGTCCCCCGAGCAAAGGTGCAGTCCATCGCGAAGGAGCGCATCGAGAAGCTTTTCGAGGAAGCCGAAGCTGCGTTCGCGAAGCATCCCGAGCGCTCCGACCGCTACGCGCAGCTCGCCTGGGCCATCTCTACAAAAAACAAGCTGAGGATGCCGAGAGAACTCAAGCGCAAGTTTTGCAGGCACTGCAAGTCCTTCTGGATGCCGGGAAAGACTGTAAGAGTGCGCACGCAGGAAGGCCACGTCGTCTTCACCTGCCTAGTGTGCAAGCACCAAACAAGAGTTCCGTATTAACTTCTAGCACAGTTATTGGCGTGCGGCGAGGAGCTATGCTCCGAGTAGGGCTTCGTAGAAGCCCGTCGCACGCCATCTCCCCTCATGTCTATTCAAGTCTAGTTTAACCACTACATAGTGATGCTTTTACCGAAACATTTAAATAGTAGCTATTCCTACTTAGAAGTAATGACAAAGGTCAGCGTCCGGGGCGGCGCTTATTCACATCCCCTCTAAAAAACGGCGCCCCGGACTTTCCAGTCACAATGGCAAACGAACAGCGTATCAGAGCCGCCTTCCAGGGCGTCAGGCAGGACATCAGGAGCCTGGGCCTCGAGTTCCAGAATAGGGCCCGCTACATGGAGTTCCTGTTGCAGGAGCAGAAAGTGCGCCTCCAGGAGGCCGAGCGCAGGCTCGCCCAGATGGAACGCATCGCGATCAGAGAAACAATCACAAGGTGAAAAACATGGACGAAGACGAATTTGAATTCGACATGGTACGGGGAAGCCACGGCAAAAAGCCCAAGATGGCGCTGCTCAACAAGAGAGACGTCTCGAACCACGAGCTGGACGAGCTGTTCCTAGACTTCTGATGGCGCGACGTGAAAGGGCTCTTGCGTCGATTCTGGCCGCTGCTACGATCATAGGGGTTGCGGCGACCCAGAAGTACAGCAATTTTAACCTGCCTTCGAACCCTGACATTCATCGGATAGACCAAGCAGATGTCGCCGAAAAGGCGAAATCCTATTTAGGGGCGCCTTATAGTGTAGACCGCTCGAAGGGAATGGTCTGTACAGATGTGTATGTAGAATCTGCGGGATTAACTGAGACCCTGATTGAAGCTGCCCGAACCCATCCGGAGCAGTATTCACCGTTCAATGAGCGCCTCGTAACATTCTCACAAAATATCGCGTTCGTCGCGGAGAGGCTCGGTGTTGTGCAGTTTGATAATACACCTGAAAATCCGCAGTTCCCAAGGCGCATCCAAAATGTGCTCTCCTTCCAAGCCTCGAATGGAACGTTTACCGCCAACCCTCATGCCGCGGTGAACCCGGGGTATGCCGTCTATTTCAGCCAGGATTCTTCGGGAGTTCCGAGCCATATGGGAGTAGTGGAGTCCGTAAGCCCGGACGGGCGGCCGAATGATATCCTTCACGCTTCCTCGACTGCGGGAAAGGTTATCCAAGAAAGTCTTGTGTCTATCTTAGGGAAGGGATATCAGGTAGCGGGGTATGGGCATCTTCCTTTAAGTGGCAAGTTCTCAAAATAGATACGCTTTTATGCGCCGTACCGTTCCAAAGGCCATGATTCAATCCCTCTTCGTCGTCTGCGGCCTTGTAACACACAACGGAAAAATACTCGTGCTCAAGAAAAGCGAGGACGATTACAATTATCCTGAAAGATGGAGTTTTGTCGGCGGCTTTGTGAAAGAATTCGAGCCTGGCGAAGACACTATTATTCGGGAAATCGAGGAAGAAACGGGCTTGCAAGCGCGCATTGTCCAGAAAGGCCCCGTTGTTGTCGGCAAGGACGAGAAGAAGGAAATAGACTGGGTAACGCTCCCGTTCATCTGCGAAGCGGACACCGACAAGGTGAAGCTCGACCACGAGAACACCGCCTATTGCTGGATTACGAAAGAAGAAGTGAAAAATTACCCGTTTGTCCCGGGAATTATTGAATCGCTGAAATCTATTGGATTTCTCTAGCCCTGCGCGAGTTTAGTAACCGACCAGTCGTAGATGACTTCCGCGAGGTTCATGAGATAGTCTTTGATGCGCGCCCGGTGGTAGTTCTTCGACGTGATAGGTCCCGCGTCCTGAAGGTCCATGACCTGCTGAGTGAAATGCGCCGCCTTGACAGGAGTCAAATCAGAAATGTTGTCCAGAATGTCCTTGAGCAAATCGATGATGCCCTTGAGCGGCTGCATGAACCCTTTGTTCACGTCCGTAATCTGGATGAGATGGTCGACCATGCGCTCGAGCTCAATCGCGAGCTGCATAGTATAGTGGAGCTCGATAGCTTTGAGCCTCATGCTCTCATTGTCGACGAGCGCCGAAATCACCGATTTTTGGATGAGCACCTTGCTGCGGTCAATCTCCTCCTCGTAGTTCTGGATGATGCCCGCGTCGTGCTGATCGGTCATAACATAGAGCAGATTCTTGATTTTCTTGACCATCGTCTTGAGCAGGGCGTCGGGCTCCGCGATTTGCATGCTCGCTTCGTAGGTAACATGCTCGCCGTCAATCTCGACAAATTCAAGGCCGGAAATGAGCGTCTTCTTGCTCAAAAGCTCCTTGATGTTCGCCTTCTTGCCCAGATGGATTCTAAAGGACTGCGTGGGGTTGACATAGCAGGCCATGATGGCGTTCATGAGGGTGTCCGTGTATTTCGCCGGAAGCGCGAGTTCTACAGAGTTGTGCTTCCTTCCCTGTAGCTGCGGTGAAATGAGAATCGTGCCGTCATTCATCTGCGTCAGCCCGACTTTCGTGTCTGACGTAATCTTGTGCTTCCTGCACCATTCCGTTGGCAGGTACACATAATGCATCTTCCCCGTCTTCTGGATGTTGCGGATTTCCATGTGAAAAAGAAATACGGAAGGCTATTTATACCTATTTGTTTTTGATAAATGAGGGCGTTGATTCGGGCAAAAGGCGCTTGCGTTCTTCAAAGCGGTCGCAAAGCGGTTTCCATTGACAGGTCTTGCAAATAAGCATGAGTTCGGGTAAGCGCGCTACAATCTGAGGGCTCAATCGACGAAGGTCTATTTCCTGGTTCTCTCGCAATCCGAGAGTGCCCATGACATGGAGGTCAATCTCATGCATCCGTTCCTCTGAATGCATCCCTTTTTTCGCGCATCCGTTCTTATTGTGCGGGCAAACTGAACAAATGACTCCGGGCTTGGAAACAACGCGAACCTCCTCTCCTTTGGAGATATTCACCAAAACCTGGGAAAAATTCTCGACGAATGGGTCGCTGTACCCCTTCCCTAAAAAATAGCGCATACAGAGCAGATGGTGCCCCCTCATATCCATAAGAGCACCGCCAAAAACACCAGGATGCCATAGTCAAGCGAACGGAAAGAGAGAGAATGGTACGATGTTGTGCCTTGGTCCCGATAGCCTCGTGAGATGAAGGCGTCACCTATACGGCCGACACGCTCGATTGATTTTCCCAGCATGCGCTCGATGAAGAGCCCGAAATGTCTAGGCTTCCATTTCCGCAGGCATCGCGATTTCATGGCGTCGCGCACGGTCTCCGACTCGCTTTGAAGAAGGGGGATAAAACGGATAGTTAGCGACAAAAGAATGCCCAGCGTGCGGGCGCGCCGACCAAGGATGGGTCTCGTCAGGCGTTCGACCGCGAGCACTAGCTTTCCGGTCGAGGTGGTGGAAACCAAAAGATGCGCGATCCAGATGAGCAGAGAAAATCTCCAAATCTGAAGAATTCCTTCGGCCAGGTTCCCGAGAAACACATAGGCAAAAAAGAGGAAAGCGAAAAAAAATGACATCGGCTTGAGAGCCCTGAACAGCTGACTCAGCGAGAGGTTTGCAGTGTTCCAGAGAAACGCCACAAGCAAAGTGGAGAAAATTTGGAAGGAAAGCGGCTTGACAAAAAGAAGGGCGCTCAGGAGGAGAACCCCTAACAGTTTCGTTCGCGGGTCCATTGATTTGAGAAAGTTATCCATCAAGCTCCGCCCGCTTCAGCAGCGCCCGAGTTAATTGTGAGGGAGTTCCATCAAAAAGAAGCGCACCCCCGTGAAGCAGGAGCACGCGGGTCGCGTGCTTGAGGTCCTGCAAATCGTTCGTTGAAAAAAGGATGCTGTGTTCTGGCGCTATTTTTTTCAGTGCCCGCCAAAAGACGGATTTGTTCCTCCAATCCAGCATCGTCGTGGGCTCGTCGAAAAGAAGGGTGGTGGGATTCAAAGCCAAAACACCCGCCAATGCGACGAGCTGGGTTTGGCCGAAAGAGAGCGTGGAAACCTCGCGCTTGGAAAGGGAAGAGATGCCAAGCTCCCGCAAAATCGATTGCACCCGCCTGCGCATCTCGGGTGGCGAAACCCCTATGTTTTCAAGTCCGAATGCTATGTCCTCCTCAACGGTAGTATACACAAGTTGGTCCTCGGGATTCTGGAAGACCATGCCCATCTTCTGCCTTGCATCGTTGGAAGAGCTGTCCGACCCGTCAATTTCCACAGTTCCGGAGGTAGGGGACAGAAGGCCGTTAAGAAGTTTAAGCAAGGTTGTTTTTCCCGAGCCATTGTGCCCGAGCAAGGCAACCATTTCCCCGTTCTTGACAGAAAAAGTAACTTCTTTCAAAAGAGAGCCCCGCCCATATCCAAACGAAAGATTCTTGGAGGTAATCATGCGAACGCGAGAGCGTAGAGCGCTACTCTGCCTGTTGTTGTGAGAGTGACGCGGGCTCCGTGAGTGTAAGCTCCCAACAGGTAGATATTCGGAAGACCGAGCGCGATGGATTTTCTTCCTATCTTAATTTTTGAAGAGAGGGTGAGTGGCTTGCAAACGAGAAACGCTTGTGTTCCGCGCATCGTGAACTGGAGGCGCCCATCAAGCTCGAGGAATTCGGAGCGCCGTTTCCAAGTTCCCTCAAGAACAGTGGAAAGAGTGTTCTCTCCCTTTCGCGTTCCGAAATAGACACAGGGATGGCTTTTTATTTTTTGCTCTGAGATAAAGACGCGTTTGCCCGTTGAACCGAGATGGTTTCGAATAGAAGTTTCGAGAGCCAGATATCCACCCTCTCCAATATGTTTGTAGACCGTTCTCCCTTTTTTCAAGAGGAGATGCGCAGGCCAAAAATCGAGCCCGTAAGAAGAGATTTTCTTTTTTGAGACGTCAGGTACCCAGGGAAAAGAGATGCCGTGGCTGCGCAATCCTTTTTGAACTATGGATTTATTACGCTCGAAATCCCATTCCGGCGGGTGGATGAGTTCAACTTCAAGGCCGTCTGGAGCGTAGCGATCGCTAAGTTTTTTTAGAGCCTTAAAACTGCGCAGGCAATTCATGCAGCTATAGGAGCCCACCACAATGAGTTTCATTTCAGTTTGATGCGCTTGGCGACAGAAGCCGCTAGGAGCAGCTTAACCGTATCGCCGATGATGAACGGCAATACCCAGCCCACAAAAACCGCGCTCCAAGGCAGTCCTGTCACGAGTTTTCCCCAAACCGCGCCCAAGAGGTAGATAACCAACGTCGCCGCGACCATGCCCGAGAGCAGGGGCGCCTGTTCCTTTTCGCGCAAGAGCCAGACAAAAAGCGCCGCGATAACCGCCAGGCTCACGATGACAAAGACCATGCGCTGAGTAAACGTCATCAAAGCCACAAGAGAGTTTCCGCCGAAGGAAATAAATCCGATACCGAAAATGAGGTCGGCGTACGTGGTGATAAGGACAAGCGCGAGCAGGCACATAGCCACCATCCCTGCACGTTTATCCTTCCAATCTTTCATGAATCCGACAGTTGCGGCAGCGAGCGGATAGCTAAGCAGATAGCCACCGGTGGGACCGAGAATCGCGCCGAATCCAGAGCCGCCTCCCGCGAATACAGGCAATCCCAACGCCCCCACAAGCAGGTAGAGCGCTTGCGAGAGCGCGCCATAGCGAGCCCCCAGAACCGCGCCGGAAAGCAAGACCATCAGTGTCTGCAAAGTAATAGGCACCGGCGTGAATCCTAAGGGAATCTTGACCGGCGATACAACCGCTGTCAACGCCGCGAAAAGCGCAGCATAGAGCATCATTTTCAAGGATTTGTTGTCCATAGAAGCCTCCATCCGAGAATGGTTTATATATGTTGCGCTTGCGTTCTGGGCGACAAAACAAAGTAAGAAAATCGCCCAGAACGCTCGGTGGACAGAACTAAAGTTATGAGAACTTTCTGTCCACCGTTTGCAAAATACCGTCGACAGCGGCCTTTATTTTTTCGAACGTTTCGTCCAGTGAGCAGGAGCTATCAATTTGCAGAATACGGTCCGGAAGCGACTGCCCCAAAGCGAGGAAATTCGCGCGCAGTTTCTCCATGAACTCCTTCTGCTCGAATTTCTCGATAGTGCGTTCTCCCGAAATTCTCTGTAAGGCGAGATCAGGAGGGAGCGTGAGAATAATCGCCAGATCGGGCTTAGGAAAATTATTGTTCGCCATCACCGCTTTTTTTAAGGGAACGCCTTGCGCATGCTGGTAAGCGATAGTCGAATAATAATAACGGTCGCAAAGGACAATGCGCAAATTCCCATCAACTGCCTTTAGAAACGGGAGCAGAGTCGTTTTCACATGCTCTTCGCGGTCTTTCACATATAAGCCAAACAATTCATCGGAACTGGCGTAGGGGTCTTGCTGAGAAGCGAGCATTTCGCGAATCTTTTTCCCATATTGCCCGGAAGTAGGCTCACGCGTCGTTAGGAGGCGAATGCGCTTGTCTTTGGAGAACAGATACTGGTGCAGCCGAGTCAATTGGCTCGTTTTCCCGGCGCCATCCATACCGTCAAGAACAATGAAGATTCCAGGCAAAGAACGCTTCAGAGAGAGGCCCATACCCTAATGATGGTCGTGGCCTTTATTAAGATTTTCCTCGTCTCCGGTCTGTTCTTCATAAAAGCCCCGCCTGTCCGCGCGATAGCCTGAGCCTTCCTGGGGCTCACGCGCCTCGGCGCTGGCCTGGTCGTCGCGAACGGTGTTGCCGTGATGCGCGTGGTGGTCGTGACCATGCTCGTCATGGCCTTCGTGAGCGTTCTTTTTCTTGAAGAACGAATCCCACTTAAAGATAATCGCCGCGATGATAATACAGATGCCGATAATCCAGGCGGTGTCGTAGGAGCGGTCGCGGGGAGACAAGGTAATAACTTTGAACTCATGGCAGCTGAAGTCAGAACCGCAGTATTCCGTGCCCTTGCAATCCGAATTGTTCTGGCACTCCTTCCAGCCTTCCTTCATCATCCAACCGAGAAAGACGATGATGATAACAATGAGTACGATGACGGCCAGTGTGACTTCGCCTTTCTTTCTCATGGAGGGGACAAACACTCTTGGCTTTTTAAAGATTGCTACTTACAAATAGAGATTAACCAGCCATCCTCAAATCGTCCTCTTCCTGCAAATCTTCGGGCGGCTCGAGCTCATCGTCCAAGCCCCCATACAAATACGGGAGCTTGTCGAAGCTAAAGTACTTCATCCGTGTCTTTTTCATCGTTTCCACCCAGGAAGTCTTTGAGACGTGTGTTTTTTACGACGGTTTTGTAGCTTATCATTAGTGTAACCCGGTGCTGCCAAAGCCGCCTTCGCCGCGCGACGTCTTGTCGAGCTCCGGAACTAAGGTGATTGTAGCGCGTTCGACTTTCGTAATGACCATCTGCGCGACTTTCAATCCTCGCTTAACTTCATACGGCTCTTTTCCAAAATTGATGAGAATAACTCCCACGTCTCCGCGGTAGCCGGCGTCGATGGTGCCGGGAGTGTTAACGAGAGAAATGCCGTTCTTAAGCGCTAGCCCGGATTTCGGCCGAATCTGCGCCTCGAAGCCGATGGGAATCGCCATGCGAAAGCCGCACGGAACCAGTTTGCGTTCCATGGGTCCAAGAACTGCGTCCTCGCACGCGTAGAGGTCCATGCCTGCGTCGCCTTCATGGACATAATGAGGCATTTTGACGTCTGAAATCTGCTGTATTTTTACTTCAACCATTCACAACCCCAATTCGAAAATGGAAGTCTCCTATTTAAGGATGATGGTTGTAGAAAATAGAGGTTGTTCAAAGATTTATCCCACATAATCCGGCTTGTCTTCAGGCTTGAACGTGCGCATCATGTCCGCTAACGCGGTGAGTTTGTCCTGGATAACAGTTCCTTCTTTCGCGCTGACGCGCAGGTTGAGCGTATCAAATTTCTGAGTGATAAACGTGATGTTGTAGACAAGCTTTTCGCTGATAACTTGCAGAACTGCAATCGTTTTCAAAGGCTCGTGCTTAGGATACTTTTCTTTCTGGAAGGCTGTCGCCGCCTCAAGTGCCATGCCAAATCCAGCTTGCAGTTCAGAGAGCTGCACTTCCTTGATGGGATTCGCCTTCATAATTTCCTGCTCTGCTTCAATGGTCACGGCTTCTTTTGTGAGAAAGAACGTCGTCATGGTGTCGTTCTCGTTGTAGTACCCGAACTGCCAAATCGGGTCCTGTACGCCATCCAGCATGCGGAAGACATGGGCGAGGAACGATTTCGGATGCTCCTTCTTCCAGGAGGAGAACTCTTCTGACTTCTCAAGAGCCGCTAAATGCGTTTTGACATCCATGAAAATAAGAAGGAATGTTGGTTTAAATAAGTGTCGAATGGAAATACGAAAGAATTAAATGAGATTAGAAAAGTCAAATCCCTATGGCGGGCAATTTAATTATGTTTAAGATATTCTTATTGATACTAGGACTAGCTTGCGTAGTGGGCAACAAGTTATTAGCCATCTACTATATTGAAAATGTAAAACGATGGTGGAAGCCGATACTTGGAAAGAAAAAGTTTAGTGTAAAACAATTACGATTCCTATACCTATTTCAGAGATCTGCACTTTACTTAGTGGGAGCTCTTCTGTTGGGTTTATTGATATATATAACTCTATTTTGAAACTAAGAATTAGCTAAAAAGAGCTATCGCTATTCTGGTTTTTCATTCGAGAATCTTAGCGCTCCCGCCATCGATTCAATTTTGTCTAGAATATCATTAGTCTTCTCTCAAGTCGTGTTTAGATTAGAGAAAAAAAATGAAGCCATGTGTAAGAAAGGTATGAACGATTGGGGACTGCACGCTGAACACCTCGTTGCCTTGGTGCGTACACGCCAGTTCCATCAAGCTCCTGTTGTAGGAGAGTTCTACGGTGTCTCTTTTAGAGGTTGGCTTCGTGCTTAGATGCGTTCAGCACTTATCCATTGAAGCGTAGCTGCTCAGCATGCCTTGTCAGACAGCTGATACACCAGAGGCTTCGAAGCTCCGTTCCTCTCGTACTAGAAGCTCCTTCCTCGCAGACACCTCGCATTTCCAGTAGATATCAAACAAACTGCCTCGCAGCGTTCTGAACCCAGCTCACGATCCCTTTTAATGGGTGAACACCCCCACCCTTGGACGCTTCTGCACGCCCAGGATAGGAAGAGCCGACATCGATGTAGCAAGCCGCGCCGTCGATAGGAACTCTCGGGCGCGACAACTCTGTTATCCCCGGAGTAACTTTTCGGTCATCTCTAGCCCCCATCAAGGAGGACATAGAGGTTCGCTAAGCCAATATTTCTATGCTGGGTTGAATCTTAGTATCAACCCAGTCAGGCGAGCTTTTGCCTTTGCACTCTACTCTGGATTTCCAACCCAGATGAGCTCACCATTGGGCCCCGACGATACATTTTCGTCGGGGTGCCACCCCAGCCGAACTGTCTGCCTATCGGTGTTCTTCTTGCGAAGTAAGCAATGTAAACAACGAAGGGTGGTGTTACAGGGTCGATTACACTTAAGCCGGAACCTAAGCTTTGACATCTCCCACCTACGCTCTGCAACGCAATTCACATCGCAACAACAGGCTACAGTAAAGTTTCACGGGGTCTTCGCTTCCCACTGGAAATCGCTGGTCTTTGCACCAGTAAAATTGTTCGGAAGGATCTAGTCAGGGACAGTGGAGATCTCGTTACACCATTCATGCAAGCCGTCAATCAAACGGCAAGGTATTACGCTCATTCTGTTACCACCATCGCAAAGATGGCGAACGTTCATTTCTGAACGCTTCCTTGCATCGCTGCAAGGTTCGGACTGTATCTTCGCGTTTTCGCGTCTGACATGCAGTCTCTGAGGATTCTTCTCGAATGTTGAGAAGTCTTTCCTGCTGATTGACTCCACTTGTGAATTTTCAGGGGTCGTCATCTCATTTCTAAGATGATATCCTATCACAAGATGCTTGAGTTGTTCCAGCATATAGTCAGATTTTCCATCCCGTCTTTATTTCATCAACATGTTTAACGTCTCGGGTCTTAAGGCAACGTATTCACCTTAAGAGAGTTATAGTTACCCCCGCCGTTTACGCGATCTTAGCTCCCTTGAAAAGGAGTTTGAATTACGCGCACTGGGCAGGTGTCACTGACTATACACACGCTTGCGCGCTCGCAGTCAGTTTTGTTTTTGTTAAACAGTCGGACCTCCTTGGTGTTTGAACCCTGCCATCGCCTTGCGACGAAAACAGGGACCCTTTATGCCGAAGTCACAGGGCCAATATGCCGAGTTCCCTTGACTAGTTTATCCCTTATACACCTTAGGCTACTCACCTTGGGGCACCAGTGCTGGTTCTGGGTACGGCTCTTCTCGATTTTTCCTTGTTCCCTTTTCAAGGGCTCCTGGCATCGGCGGGACAGCCCTAGGGGCTGCTATTCTCTCCTTTTCTCAGGCCCTCATCATTACGATACTCCCCTGAGTTATAGAGATTAACGGTACAGACAAGTACCGCCCACGTAGCCGGAAACGTCGAAAACAAGGCTTGCGTCGCCGCACATACAAGAAGAGTAACGGAATATTAACCGTTTTCTCTTTCCTACTGCTCGGTTAAGAGCTGAGTTAGCGCCGACTACCTCTTGACTGATTTTCATTGTCAAGAAACCCTTGCCCTTTCGGTGGTACTGATTCTCACAGTACTCCGTTCTTACTATCGCCAGGATTTTTATTCCTACACGGTCCACGCTCTCTTTTGAAAGCGCTTCTACCCATGCAAGACACCTATCTACCATACATTTTATAGTTCCACAGTATCGGTAACCGTTTTAGCCCCGTCCATTTTCAGGGCCCATCATCTTGACAAGTAAGCTGTTACGCACTTTTTAAAGGGTGGCTGCTTCTAAGCCAACCTCCTCGCTGTCTTCGACGATGGACACCTTTCACCCTTTCGCACTTAAATCGGTATTTTGGGACCTTAACTGTAGTTTGGGTTGTTCCCCTCACGGGACCCAAGTTTACCCCGGATCCCCGTTTACCAGCTTCTACGACGTGAAATAATTTGGAGTTGGTCAAGGGGCCGAGCGGTCTCCCGCCCTAAGCCCCCAATCCGTCGCTCTACTGATTTCACTGCCTCTGCCAGCACTTGACTACCGCCAATATCGATAGGAACCAGCTATTCCCGGTCTCGATTGGCTTTTTACCCCTAGCCCCAAATCAGAAGAGCAGTTGCACCTAGCACCTCTGCGGACCTCCACGGGGTTTTACCCCCGCTTCATCCTGTTTAGGGTTAGATCGACCGGCTTCGGGTCGTATCCTAGTGACTATCGGGCACTTTCATACCCTTTCCCTCGTGAACTGCGGATAGTCGCTTTCGCTATGGCTTTCGCCTCGCCACTAAGATATACTCCCTGGCACGTTATTCGGAACGCACGTTGCAACCCCGTAGGGCAGCAACACACGATGGCTATGAGGTTTCAGGCTCTTTGAACTTCCCGTTAGGGGTTCTTTTCAACTTTCGCTCGCGCTACTTGTTTGCTATCGGACTCGAGGAGTATTTAGGGTTGGAGGTTGATGCCCCCCAGTTCCCAACCAGTATCCGGTGGCTGGTACTCTAGATACTGTCACATCCTTTTCAGTTCCGCTCACGTGGCTATCACACTCTCCGGCGCCCCGTTCCAGGGGACTTAAACTTTCCAAAAAGGACTAAAAGACAGTCTGCAACACCACATCTTCTACAAGTTGCCCTGCAGAATTCAGTTTGCCCTATTCCGCTTTCGCTCGCTGTTACTGACGGAATCTCGATTGATTTCTTCTCCTGCGGGTACTGAGACGTTTCACTTCCCCGCGTTACCTACCATTTGAGATGGTTTGATGCGACGCCGCATTCAGTCATTCCGGGATCAAAGGCCACCTGCGCCTCCTCCGGACATTTCGCTGCTTGTCACGACCTTCTTCGGCTCTCGAGCCAAGTCATCCACCTCATAGCGTCTTTTCCTTCCTACACATGGCTTCATGAATGTGAACCCACATCTCTACCGTTGCGATCCGCAAAATTCATTGCGGAGCACCGTATCACTTGCGTGACTATGATTTATTTCTGAAATCTGTGATGACAGGACCCGTCGGCGTACGCGCTTGCGTTGCCGGCAATTCCATTTTCGCCAAAACGAAAATGGACCCAATGCCGAACCGCGTTCGACTTGGGATCCATCCACTGGATGGACCCGTCGGGATTCGAACCCGAAGCCTCCGCCTCACTTTGCTCGAACGCATGCAAGGGCGGCGCTCTTTAACGCTAACGATTAGCACCGTTGAGCTACGGGCCCGTATGTGGAAAACCGAAGATACTTCGGTTTTCTGGATTGAAAAATCCGAAGATTTTTCAATGAAAAAAAAAGAAATGTGAAATGATATCTTCGCTTCCGATGGTTGGGTTGAAAAGTTGCACACATCCTGGGTTGTCATGCCAGGGCTTTCCAACAACAGTATTCTTTTTCCAATCCGAAGATTGCGTATGAAAAAGAAAAGGAGGTGATCCAGCCGCAGGTTCCCCTACGGCTACCTTGTGACGACTTAACCCTCCTCGCAAAGCTTAGATTCGACTTCATTGAAAATGAAGCCTCATCTAGACCCTACTCGGGTGGTTTGACGGGCGGTGAGTGCAAGGAGCAGGGACATATTCACCGAACGCTGATAACGTTCGATTACTAGGGATTCCAACGTCATGAGGGTGAGTTACAACCCTCAATCTGAACTACGATGCAGTTTAGAGGATTCGCTTCTCCTTTCGGAGTTGCATCCCACTGTCTGCACCATTGTTGCGCGCGTGTAGCCCAGAAGATTCGGA
>JAUSJW010000066.1 GCA_030647105.1 Nanobdellota archaeon
GACAGCGGAGTTCGCCGAGTTCTGCCCCGAGCTGATAGACCGCGCGGTGCAGGAAGGCCATGAGCTTGGACTGCACGCGTTAATCCATCCACACCGCTACGGCAAGATGAGCGACGAAAAGGCGTTTGGCTTCCTCAAAGAAGCGAAGACCAAGCTCGAGAAGCGCTTCGGTTCAGTCACTTCCTTTCGCGCCCCGCAGATGTCTAGGCCTTCGTACGCCGTCCTCAAGAAGCTCGGCCTGCGCATCGACAGTTCCTACCACCCGACGTGGATTCCCGGCCATTACAACCACTTCTTCAAGACGAGAAGCGTGCACAAGGCGGACGGAATCACCGTGGTTCCGATCTCAGTCACTCCGCTCCTGCGCCTGCCCTTCTCCTGGATTTGGTTCCGAAACCTTCCGTTGTACTACTCTAAGATATGCGCTCGTCTCTCCGGCAGCCCACTCAACCTGTATTTTCATCCGTGGGAGTTCGAAGATGTTTCTTCCTTCAACCTGTTTAGGCCCATCGTCAGAAAAACAGGAAAGCGCTTCCTCGAGAAGCTCGAAACCTATGTCGTGTGGTGCAAAGCGCGAGGCTACAAAGCCATGACCATGCGGGAGTTCATCGATGGACGCTAAAACCTATTTCGACAGCCACGCGCAGGGCTACGACAAAGAGCGGGTCTCAGGCCCCGTCGGCATGCTCGTCACGAAAGAGCGCGGGAATGTGCTCGCCCTTCTCGACCCTAAAAAAGGGGAGGACATTCTGGACGCGGGCTGCGGCTCAGGCTATTATTCCGTGATTCTCAAGGAGAAAGGCGCGAAGCCCTTTGGCGTCGATTTCTCAGAGAAGATGGTGAAAGAGCTCAAAACCAAGGGCATTCCCGGAGAAGTCGCCAATCTGGAGTCGTTTAATCTGAAAAAGAAATTTGATAAAATCGTATGCGGCGGCGCGTTGGAGTTCACAACCAGACCAGAAGCCGCCCTTAAGAGTATGGCCAGCCATCTCAAGGAAGGCGGAACCCTTGTTCTTGTCTATCCAAGAAAGAGTCTCGCCGGCTTCGCGTACCGCCTCTTCCACCGCACTCATGGCGTGCGCATCCATCTCTTCACAAAAAAAGGCATGCAGACTCTCTTGGAGCAGGCAGGAATGGAAGAACTCAAGACAGTCAAGTCCGATCCCCTCACGAACGTGGTGTTGGCGGAGAAAAAGTGAACTTTCTCAAATCAAAAGGCATGAAGAAACTAACGAGGATATTTTATGTATTTTGGGGAGCATACATTCTATTCAATTATATGTGGGAAGTTATAGGTATGCGCACATCAATGGGCATTACTATACTCCGGTTAGTGTTCATATTTCTGATCATATATTTCACATTGGGAGGATTGTATAAGGGAATAAAGAGAGGGTCTGGAGAAACAGACTCGTTAGTTGTATTTTTGATAATAGCGGCATATAGCGCGTTTATCTTTTTCTACAGTCAATATGTCTTGAAAAGACTGGTGGCTGGCGATTTTGTATCAATGTATCATGATCTATTCATCGGTACGTGGTTCTTAGTATTGTCAATAATCGGGGGAGACGATTACCAATCAAAATAAGATAGAAGCAACAAGCTAGCTTTAGGAAGCATAATCTTTAAATACGTTCTCGAGCTTTTCCGCCGTCATGGCTTCGTGGAAGGGGAAGAAGGTAGCGGTCACCGGCGCTGGCGGCTTTATCGGTTCTCATCTCGTCGAGCGCCTCGTCAAGGAAGGCGCGGAGGTCTCGTGCCTTGTGCGCTACAACTCCATGAACGCGTGGGGTTGGATTGACACCTTCCCAGAGCAGACTAAGAAAGCCGTCAAAGTCACCGCTGGCGACCTCAGAGACAGTGATTGTGTGAGAAATTTCCTCAAAGGCCAGGAACTCGTCTTCCACCTCGGAGCGCTCATTCCCATCCCCTACTCCTATGTCAATCCAAGGGATGTTATCCAGACTAATGTCCTGGGTACGCTCAACGTCCTCCAGGGCGCGAGGGAGCATGACGTCAAGGTTATCCACACCTCAACGAGCGAGACCTACGGCACAGCGCAGTATGTCCCCATCGACGAAAAGCACCAACTCCAGGCGCAGAGCCCTTACGCTGCGAGCAAGATTGGCGCGGACAAGATTGCAGAGAGCTTCTTTTACTCCTACGGCCTCCCTGTCGCGATTGTGAGACCGTTTAACACCTACGGCCCGAGGCAATCCGCGAGGGCTATCATCCCAACTATCATCACCCAGCTCCTTGACGGAACGCTTTCGCTCGGCAACCTCGAGCCCACGCGAGACCTCACGTATGTTTCTGACACTGTTGACGGCTTCCTCAAAATCGCGGAATCGCCGAAAGCGCTCGGCCAGACCCTCAATCTCGGCGTGAGCGAGGAAATCTCCATCGGCGACCTCGCGAAGAAAATCCAAGCGTTGATGGGAAAGAAGGCGAAAATCACAGCAGATGCCCAGCGTCAGAGGAGAAAAGGAAGCGAAGTTGAGCGCCTGCTCTCTGACAACAGGAAAGCGAAACAGCTCGGATGGAAGCCGAAAGTAGAACTAGACGAAGGCCTCAAGCTCACTATTGACTGGATTAAGAAAAACAGGCACTATTACAAGCCGGGATACACGATATGAAAGCGGTCATTCTCGCGGGCGGAAAAGGAACGAGGCTCAAGCCGTATACGACGACTCTTCCCAAACCCTTGATGCCGGTCGGCGACCAGGCCATTCTAGAAATTGTCATCGCCCAGCTCAAGGCGGCGGGCATCACGGAAATCACGCTCGCGGTCGGCCACCTCGCGGAACTCATCATGGCCTATTTCGGGGACGGCAAGAAGCATGGTGTTAAAATCACATACTATCGCGAGGAAAGCCCGCTCGGCACCGCTGGCCCGCTGGCGAATATCACAGGACTCAATGAAAGTTTCCTCGTCATGAACGGCGACATCCTCACGACACTCAGCTACAAAAAGCTTATCGACGAGCACAAGAAATCCGGAGCCGCGGTTACCGTCTCGGTCAACAGGCGCGAAGTGAACATCGACTATGGCGTTATCTCGACGAACAACAAAGGCGACATCACCGCATACACAGAGAAGCCCAAGCTCCAGTACGATGTCAGCATGGGCATCAATGTCGTGCATCCGCGCGCCCTCGCCTACCTGAAGAAAGGCCAGCGCTTCGATTTCCCGGACTTTATCAGGCTCCTCCTGGCGAAAGGCGAGCAAGTCAAGGTCTACGAGAGCAAGGACTATTGGCTCGATATCGGCAGGCCCGATGACTATGTTAAAGCTCAGGAGGAGTTCACAGCCGAGAAGTTTCTGCCATGAAGCGCGCACTCGTCACAGGCAGTGGTGGCTTTATGGGCTCCTGGCTGGTTCCGGAGCTGAAAAAAAAGTACAGCGTTCAGGAGCTCGACGAGAAGAGCGGCAAGAGTATTCTCCATCTCGGTGATTTAGAAATCGATTTCAACCTTGTCTTCCATCTCGCTGGCATTTCTTTCGTGCCAGACGCCGCTAAAAATCCCTACAAAGCGTTCCAGGTAAATAGTTTCGGCACGCTCAACGTGCTTGAGGCGGTGAGAAAGCAGGACGCGAAACTCATTTTTCCTTCAACGTACCTCTACGGCCAGCCAAAGAAACTCCCTATAAGCGAGAGCCATCCCCTGAGCCCCGCAAGTACCTACGCTCGCTCAAAGCTCATCGCTGAGCACCTCATCCTCCAGTACCACGAAGACTACGGCCTTCCCTACGCCATCCTGCGCTTCTTCAACATCTACGGCCCGGGACAATCCGAGAAGTTCCTTATCCCCAAAATCGTCGCAGGCGTGAAAGCAGGAACTCTTCAATTGTTCGACAAGGCTCCCAAGCGCGACTTCACCTTCATCACCGACGCTGTTCAGGCGTACATCAAAGCGGCGGCCTCGAAGAAGAGCGGAACTTACAACATCGGCTCAGGCAAGAGCTACAGCGTTTCCGAAATTGTTGAGATGGCGAAGCGTATCTCGGGAAAGAAATGCGTTGTCGCCTATTCCGCCGAGCGCAGGAAAAACGAAATCATGGACTGTGTCGCTGACGCGGGCAAGGCGAAGCGCGAATTGAACTGGTCCCCGAAAGTGGGCATTGAAGAGGGGATGAGGCGGATGTATGGCTAGCCTCTCTGTCGTTGTGCCGATGTACAATGAGGAGCGCCTCGCGAAAAAGGCTGTTGAAAACATTCTTCGCGTTGTCGAGCGAGCGAACCTCGATTATGAGCTCCTTGTCGTCGAATCCGGTAGTACCGACAAGACGCCCCAAATTATCGATGGGCTCGCGAAAAAAAACAAGCGCGTCCGGGCTCTGCACCAAAAGCGCAAGGAGGGACTCGGCAGCGCCATTCGCTGCGGGTTTAGAGAAGCGAAGAAGGAAGTCATCCTCTATATGGACGGCGACTCCCCCTTCGACCCGAAGGCTATTTTGGAGGGTATGCTCCTTTTAGAAGGAACCGACGCTGTGCTTGGCAGCCGTCTGGGAGACCGCGAGAATTTTAGCCGCTGGTTCTTCTCGAAAGGGTATAATCTTCTCATTAGGCTCGTCTTTGGCATCGCTGTGAAGGATGTCAACTTTTCATTCAAGATGCTCTCCCGCAGGGCACTGGATTCGATTCATCTCGAGTCGGATGGATTCTTCATTGATGCTGAGCTGATTGCGGAGCTGAAGCGCGCCGGGATGCGCTGGAAAGAGATTTCCATCCCCTACGACGAGCGTGGCGCTGGGACATCGACAGTGCGTATCGGCCCCAAGCTCATTTCGAATATGCTCAAGGAGCTGTCCGCTTACAGGAGGAGAACCCATGGATTACGCTGAAGACTATTACAAGGGAATCGCCGGAATTTATTTCAAAAGAGTGCTGCGCACCCTGATTAAGATGGGCGGATTGAGGGAAGAGCTGGGGCTCATCCTAGACTTCGGTTGCGGTGTGGGCCATCTCAAGAAGGCGCTCCCGGGAAAGACTATCCTTGGCTATGATATCTTACCAGAGAACACAGAAGTCAAAGACTATCGAGATTTGAAGCCTGATTTCATCGTCTGCAACGCAGTTCTGGAGCATCTCGACGAGGCGCAGTTAAGGGAAGCGCTCGATAATTTCAAGAAGATGAATCCGAGAGCGGCGCTCCTAGTCGCGTTGCCAACGGAGAACTTTGTCTCGAAGATTGGCATGGTTCTTACCGGATACACGACTGCGCATGATGACCATAAGCTCAAGCTCAAAGCAGTAAACAAGGTTCTTTCTGAGTATGCGGAGCGCAAGGACCGGAAGATGATTTTCACAATGATGGAAGTAGCAAAGTGGCAACTTAAGGAAGGGTGAGCATGACGCTCTCTACCTTTCTTTCGGGGGTTCTTCCCTTAGGGAAGTTTGGCGCGTTTTCAGACTTACCCGCGCAAATGCTCCTCGGCCTCGGGGTTGCCCTTCTCGCGTTTCTTCTGATTGGCAAAAAAATCAAGGAAGTGAACGTTCCGCGCTGGCTCCTTCCAAGCGTCGCAATTATTACCTTTATCACCCTCTTCACGCTCTCGCTTCTCAAGCATTACGCGTTCTATTCCACGGGATACGATTTGGGCATCTACGATCAGACACTCGCAGGATATCTAAAAGGCGCGCTGTATTCGGGAATCGTGGGCTATCCGCTCCTCGGCATGCACGTCGAAGTCGTCCTCTTCCTGTTGCTCCCTTTTTATGCCCTATTCAAGGGGCCCGTTATCTTACTGTTTTTTCAGGCCCTGGCGCTCGCCGCCAGTGTCTTCCCATTGCACCGCTTCTCAAGAAAGTGGCTCGGGGAAGCGGAAAGTATGCTTCTGGTCTTTTCTTGGCTGTTCTTCCCGACACTCCTCTACGTCGCGCTCTTCGATTTCCATCCGGTCGCGCTCGCCGTTCCGGCGGTGATGTATGCTGTCGTGTTCTTAGAAGAAAAGAAGATGGGCAAAATGCTCCTTATGCTACTCCTCGCCACGCTGTGCAAGGAAATCTTCTCGTTCCTCTTCATTACTTTTGGCGCGTACGTCGCGGCGGCGAGAAAGAAGTGGCTCCTTGGCGGCGGCATGGCGCTCTTTGGCGCGCTCTGGTTCGCGGCCGCGTTTTACGGCGTCTCCGCTTCGGTCTACCAAGGCCCCAACGTCTTCTTCGAAGGTAATCCCTATTTTGGGAATACCGTTGGAGAGAGCATCGTCACCGTGCTCACGCGCCCGCTCTACACGCTCGCTTTCCTGTTCCAGCCAGAGAAGATGCTGTATGGTGTTCTGATGCTTCTCCCCGTCGCGGGGATGGCCTTATTGGCTCCAGAGCTGCTTTGGCTCGGCGCATCTGAACTCGGTCTTGTGCTACTCTACAGTCCTATCTCTGTCCAGCAGGCGCTCTACCACCATTCCCTCCTCATCGCCGCCATCGCAGTCCTCGCGGCGGCAAAGGGGATACATCGCCTCGGCAACTGGCTCAAAGGCAGGCATTTCGCGATAGCGGTCTTTGTTGCTGTGATGGCGCTCTCAAGCCAGCTTGTCTACGGGCCTTTTTCAGTGTTGTATTGCGGCGACGCGTTCAATCCCTATTCCCAGCACGCGAAAGACGGCAGGGCTGTGCTTTCGGCGCTCCCCTCCGACGCTGAGGTCATGGCTCCAAACTGGGCGCTCCCTCATGTCAGCGCAAGGGAGTTCGCGTATACGATGAATGGCCCCCTCGGCTCAAAAGGTCTCGGATTTTTCAATTCTTCTCTTCCTGAGTATATCCTCCTTGACAACAGCGACGCCTGGGAAGACCCTAAGCGCAACGCGGGCCAACTAACGCGCGAAGAGATGCTCCGGATTCTTGGTGATACCCGATATGGCCCCGTGAATCAGCAGGGCAGTTGGGTTCTCCTCAAGAAAGGCGCTCCCTACGTTCCGAAATTAGAAAGCAAGCTTTCAACAGAGGTCGGCTGCCCAGTTGTGAGGATTTAGTCCTCAGACAATAGTTTTATATATCAACTTCAGCGCCTCAGCCGTATGAAAATCGTTGTCACCGGCGGGGCTGGATTCATCGGCAGCCACGTCGCGGAATCGTACGCGAGGCAGGGCCACGAAGTCGTTGTTGTGGACAACCTCGCCCGCGCAGCTCTGCTCAAAAGGAAAATTTCAGAAGACCAGAACTGGAGCTATCTGAGCAAAATCAAAGGCATCCAGCTCCTCAGAAAAGACGTACGCGACCCCAAGGTTATGGAAAACGCGGCGAAGGGCGCCGACGTCATCCTCCACGCCGCGGCGCAAACCGCCGTCACCACTTCCTTAGTTGACCCAGCCACAGATTTCTCGTCCAACGCGATAGGCACCTTCAACACGCTCGAAGCAGCAAGAAAAGCTGACGTCAAGGCTGTCCTGTATTGCTCAACCAACAAGGTGTACGGCGACAATGTTAATAGCGTGGGCGTCAAGGAAGGCAAGCAAAGATATACTTTCGAGAAGAATTTCGAGAAAGGCATTCCAGAAAGTTTCTCCATCGACCATTGCGAGCACACTCCCTATGGCTGCTCAAAGCTTACGGGCGACCTCTACATGCAGGACTTCGGCAGAATCTACGGCCTGAGAACCGGCGTTTTTAGAATGTCATGTATTTATGGAACCAGGCAGTTCGGCGTGGAAGACCAGGGCTGGCTCGCGTGGTTCGCTATCGCGACGATTCTCAAAAAGCCCATCACCCTCTATGGAGACGGAAAACAAGTCAGGGATGTCCTCTTCATCGACGACCTCATCGCGCTCTACGACAAATTTGTCAAGAGCAAGGTCAAGCACGGCGTGTGGAACATCGGCGGCGGACCCAAGTTCACCCTTTCTTTGCTTGAGCTCCTCGACCATCTCAAAGGCATAACGGGCAAGCAGTCTCCGCTCTCCTACTCGGACTGGAGAGCTTCTGACCAGAAAGTGTATGTCTCGGACATTCGCAAGGCCATGGACACCTTTGGCTGGGCGCCAAAAATCGCGCCTGAGGAAGGCATCCGGAGGCTGGTGGCATGGATTCAGGAAAACAAGGCACGGCTCGGATAGGCTTTGTCTCAAGGCTCCCTCCGGTGCCCTGCGGCATCGCGACGACCTATGTCGGACTTCTCCCTCATCTTCAGAAAAAGGCACATCTCGTGACGATTGGTGTTCTCGGTTCTAAAGCGGACTACCAAGTCGACTTCAAGGCGTGGAATCTCAAAGAGCAGGTTCAATCTATCGTTGAGAAAGAACAGCTCGATCTCGTCCACTTCCAGTATATCGCGCCCTTCTACAGCAAGGCCCTGAATCTGAATTTCTTGCGTGCGCTTCGCCTTTCCGTCCCTGTTGTCGTTACCTTGCACGAGGTTCAAGAGCCGGGAACAAGTTTCAGGAATAAAGCGTTGCGATTCATCGAGCGCAGGATTGTCGAGAAAGCGGACGCGATTATCGTGCATACGCCGAAGCAGGCGGAGTTCATCAATAAGGCTTACCAAACGGACAAAGCGAGCTGCATCCTCTACGGCTTCGAGCCCAAGAATATCAAGCGAAAGACGGGAAAGCGCGTTCTCTTCTTCGGCATCCTCTCAGAAAGCAAAGGCGTCGAGTACGCTATTGAAGCGGTAAAAGGGTTGAAAGGTGTGACCCTTTCAATTGTCGCCGCGACCAACTCGCCTCAAACAAAAGTGTATGGAGAGCGCGTCAAGGCGCTCTCGAAGGGCAAGAAGAATATTCAAGTCGTCCTCAAGGACTGGATTGACACCAAAGCGCGCGACATCTGGTATGCAAACTCTGACGTGCTTGTTCTTCCGTACCTCTGGGCGCCCTATCAGAGCGCGGTGATGACTGACGCTGGAAAATACGGAATTCCTGTTGTTGTCACAAAAGTCGGAGCGGTCTGGGAGATGGTCGGCAAATTCGGATGCGGAGAGATAGTCGAGCCGAGGAACGCGAAGGCGCTGGCGAATGCCCTCAAGACTGTTCTTGAGCATCAAGAAAAATACAAGCAAGGAATCGAAGCCTACCGCAAGGAAGCGTCGTGGTCAGCCGTTGCGGAACAACATCTTAATCTCTATGAGAGAATCTTGCGATAAAACGCCTCTAATCTCTTAAGGAACACCGGCACGTCATACGCCTCCGCGAACGCCGTAAGCTCCTCGCCAAGGCCTTCGCGCAGCTCCTTGTCCTTCGCGTAGTCAAGGAACACCTTCTTTATCCCGTCAACGTCGCGGGGCTTCGCGTAGCAGGCCAGGTCGCCGAAGACCGTGCGAAAGGAGCCGATGTCGGAAAGACACAGAGCAACGCCGTGGGACGCAGCCTCATAGACCGAAAGTCCCATGGTCTCAGGATCTGAGTTATTGACAAAGACGTCGGTGATGGCAAACACATCTCGGACTTCAGCGTAGCCAAGGCCGCCCGTGAACTTGATTTCCTCTCTTAGTTTTAGGGAATTCGCCGTCTGTTCCGGGTCCTCGTGGCCTTGGTAGCGCGCCTGGTCCTCGTAAAAGGCGTTCTTGATTTGGTTCAGGCCCGCAACGAGCAAAACAGAGGAAGGCATCTCCTTGTGAAATGCGTCGAAAGCGCGCACAATGGAATCGACATTCTTGAATTTGCGAAAGTTCGAAACGCTCGTCACGACAAAGTCGCCAGGCTTCACGCCGTACTGCTTGCGAATCGCCTGCACCGTGCGCTCAGGCTTGTGGGAGAAATACTGCCAATCGATGCCGTGAGGCAGGAGATGAGAGCGCATGCCGTTCTTGAGATACAACTCTTGCTCGTAGGGGGTAAGCGCAATCACGGCCTTGAACCTGCGCATGCAGAAGACGCTGACCCTGCGGATAAGAGGGGTAGAACCCAGTTCATACGTGTGCGGAGTCAGAACACAACGCTTGAACGTGAACGGAGCGAGAAGCGCGGGTAGGAACGGGCGCAAGTGTGTATAAACAAGAGCGACGTCTTTCGCGAAGAGCAGCGCCAAGAGAAGCCGCGCGGAACTCTTGAAGCGCCGCACGGGAACGCCGTAATACTGCTCATTCGCCCCTTCAGCGCCCCGACGTAGCGTCCAGAACTCTGCCGTGTAGCCGAGCTTCTGCATCACGAGCGCGGGATTGAGGTGATAATCTTCCTTGCGCGAAATCTGGGGCGAGCATCCCTTTCCGATGTCCGGTACAATCTGGATAAAGCGAGACATGAGAAAGCAGACGTGAATCTTCTTTTAAAGGTTTGTGCGCGCAGGTGCCTTACTCAAATTTTGCGAGAATGCGTCGCCCGATGTCTGCGATGTACGCTTCAGCTTCCTTGCTTCCCCCGGAAGTGACGTGGACAAGGTATTCATTCTTGGTGAAATAAAGGGAGTAGTAAGAAATCGAGGGGTCAGTATACTGGCCCCCATAGTCGTTCTCATTGTTAACATAAAACCTGCTCTGGTCTCCATATTCGTTCTCGCTTATCAGCCCTTCCGCGCTGCGCAGGTGCAGGGAGCTGTATTGGTACGTTCCGTTCAAATCGGTCACATTGCTGAATTGACTCAGTTCAACGATGACCTTGGTATCCGGCAAGCTGCTGATGGTATAGTTGCAGAAGCTGTATTGGGCGAGGGACGAATAGGGACCTGTTTCATATGCCTCTGTCCGGCAGCTGCCGCTCATGCCCAGTTGCGCAAGGTCTTGCTCAGTCAGCTCCAGGTTCGGTGTTCCGGATACAGGAGAATGCGTTGGCACTACATATGAGCATCCTAAGAGGAGCATGAGGGCAAGGGCCAAGAGGAAAGCGCGCTTCATGCTAGGGTTCCAGTTCTTGTAGGATATAATCTTTTCTATGCCTAAGAACACAACGCACGAAAAGCTTAATAAACATCCATCCGAAGACGTAAGCTATGCCTGAATTTGTCAATGGCAAGCGCAAGGTCTGGAATCCGCTCTCTCGCTATTACGTCGAGCCCTTCGGCGAGTGGATTGCGGAGCGCCTGAAAAAGACGCCGATTACGCCGAATTTCGTGAGCGTCGTCAACACGATACTCGGCGTCCTCTCCTCCTGGCTCATTCTGCTAGGCACTCCGTTTGCTGTATTCATCTTCGGCGTTTGGGTCCGCTTCTTCCACGCTTTTGATATCACGGACGGCCATCTGGCGCGCGTCAAGAATATTAAGAGCAAGTACGGCGGCCTGTTAGATGCGGTCGGCGACCGCCTCGTGAATGGCGTCTGGCCAGCAGTTATCGCATACACACTTTTCATCAGGTCGAATAATCTCATCTACCTCTATGCGGGTCTCTCGCTCTTAGTTGGCCTCTACATGTACATGGTCACTTCGATGAAAGCTGACGTGTACTATGGTGTGAACAAGGGCGACGACACCGGAAGAGAAGCCGCGAAGTCCAACGTGCTCGGAAAAGTCTTCCTCTTCTTCATCGATAATGACATCCAACTCCACGTCCTCACCCTAAGTGCCCTCTTCAACCGCCTCGACATCTATCTGTTCTTCTACGCCATCTACTTCCACTTGGTCTGGATCGCGTATCTGGGCTTCTACACCCTCCAGCATCTGCGAGCAGGCAAAAATATATAAAGCGCCCAAGGGACAGAGAGCCTATGGCAAAGCGCAAGGAAGTTGTCGGCTATACTTCAGGTGTCTATGACCTCTTCCATGTCGGCCATCTCAACATTCTGCGCAACGCCAAAAGTATGTGCGATCGCCTCATCGTCGGCGTCACAACCGACGAGCTCGTAAGCTACAAGCACAAGACTTCAGTTATCCCATTCAGCGAGCGTTGTGAGATTGTGCGCTCAATCAAGTATGTTGACGCCGTCGTCCCGCAGTACGACATGGACAAGATGACGGCCTGGAAGAAGCTCAAGTTCGACGTCATGTTCGTCGGCGACGACTGGTACGCCACCCCGAAGTGGGAAGCCATTGAAAAGGAGCTTAAAGATGTCGGTGTGCGTATCGTCTATTTCCCCTACACCAAGGGCATCTCCTCGACGATTCTCAACGATTTCCTCAAGCGCGAGCGCGAAGAGCTGCTTAAACTCAAGGAATCCGGGGAAATCTCGAAGCTCGAGCAGAAGTCAGAGATGCTTCCGGATTATTTAAAGCCGAAGAAGAAGTAGGAAGTTCTAGAGATAGGAAGCAATATCTAACTTCGGTTTCTTCTCCCCTTCAATAAACATTCTCGTCCACAATTCTAAGTTTGTGAGGAAAAGCAATTGCCGATAAGCGTTGTCCTCAGTCACCGCGGAAGCGTCCTTCAGATCTCTCTTGTGCCTGACATCGTCAATTAGCTTCCGTACGCGCTCCACGTTGACAATGTCGCGCTGTTTGAGCGTCTTCTCAGAGAGCAAGCCGTCGGCGAACTCCGCGAGCGACGACTCGAAGAAATGAGACAGAGGCATCACAATCGGCAGCTTTCTGCGCTTCACAATATCAGCAGGCAACAGCGGCGCGGCTGCTTTCTGCAATAGAATCTTCTTCTCCGCGCCAACGTACTTGTACTTCGTCGGCACGGTCATCGCGAACTCAACCAATGGATAATCAAGATAGGGCTCCCTGACCTCGTGGCTGTGCGCCATGCTCGTCTTGTCGAGCTTCACGCAGTGGAAATAGGGGATGCTTGTCCGGATGTCGAATTTTAAGACGTGATTGAGCCTCTTGTCCCAAGGTAATTTTTTGAAAGGCGCACCCATGAGGGTGGACAATTGAACTTCCTTAGGCAAAACAGGTCTCTTGAAGAACGCGGACGCGTCTTTAGTGAACACACCAGAAGAAATCGCGTCCGGAGAAGGTGTTCCTGGCTTTGTAAACGGCTCGTACCGATTGTAACCAGCGAACAGTTCATCCGCTCCCTCTCCGGTCAGGCTGACGGTGACATGCTCCTTGAGCCGCTTGAAGAGGAAGAAGAACGGATAGACCGCGGGACGGGAAAACGGATATTCGAAATGCCAGAGCACCCGCGGCACTTGCTTCAGAACGTCTTCATTCCCCACGTGAATCTCCTGATGGTCAGTCCCGCAATGCTCAGCCACCTGACGCGCCTGTGAAAACTCCGTCTCTC
>JAUSJW010000075.1 GCA_030647105.1 Nanobdellota archaeon
GGTTTTCCTTTCTCGAAAAGAGACATCCCTTTTTCTCCGAGCGTGAGGAGGACATGGCAATCGAGCTCTTGGGTGAGCGCCTTGCCGGCGCGCTCTATTTCTTCTTTTGAGCTGAGCGAATAGCCGACCATCTCCTCCGCCTCTTTTTTATTCGGAGTGATGAGCGTGCATCCCTTGTACCAGAGCTTGTGCTTGGGCTTGGGGTCGATGAGGAGCGGGATGCCTTTCTTTTTCGCGAGCGCTTTGATGTCGAGGAGGAGCGCCTGTGTTATCGTGCCCTTGGCGTAATCCGAGACGAGAATCGCGTCGACCTCCTGCCGCATGATGTGCTCAACCATCGCCTCCACTTCCCTCTCGTCGGCGTATGCGGTGTCCTCATAGTCGATTCTCGCGACCTGCTGGCTGCCATTGAGCACACGGATTTTCTGGATAGTGGGGCTGGAGGGGTCGACGATAAACCGCGCATGAATACCGCGCTTCTTGACTTCGTCAGCTAGAATCTCCTTCGCGAGGTCATTGCCGACAATGCCTACCAAGACCGCGTCTCCGCCGAGGCAAGCGACATTGTTCGCGGCGTTCGCCGCACCTCCGGGAACGTAGCGCTCCCGCTCTACCGCGACAACCGGAACGGGAGCTTCCGGGGAAACACGCTCCACTTTGCCGAAAAGATATTTGTCAAGCATCACGTCGCCGATGACCAGCACTTTCTTGCCTTTCCAGTTCATGGTAACACCTCAAGATAGTTCTTGATTCCATCCTGAAGAGAGTATAAGGCCTTGAACTTGAGTTTTTTCTGCGCGAGGTCTGTGTTCGCTTGCGTGTTCAGCTGGTAAGTCTTCGGGTCGTAGGGCATGTCGATGTATTCGGGCTTGAGTTCGGTTCCGAGGGCTCGGTTGAGGACTTCCACGAGCTCATTGAAGCTCGTTCCGACTCCGGTGCCGGCATTGTAGATTCCCGACGGAGCGTTCAGGGCGAGGAGATTGGCGTCCACCACATCCTTGACATAGATGTGGTCGCGCTTCTGCTCGCCGAGCTTGAAGATTCTCGGCGCCTTTCCTGCCTTCATTTGTTTTGCGAGGTGGAGAATCATGCTCGCGGCCCTGCCCTTGTTCGCTTCATGAGGGCCAAAGATGTTGAAGTAGCGCAGGCCGACGATGTGCATCTGACCGAACCGCTTCTCCGCTTCCTCATCCATCATCAACTTGGATCTGCCGTAAGCGCAAGTGAGGTCTTTCTTCTGGCTTTCCTTCATCGGCACCGGGCCGTTGCCGTAGAGGTTGGCAGTCGAAGCATAGACAAATTTCGCCTTGTTCTTCCTCGCGAGCTCGAGCATGTTCCTGAATCCACCGACGTTCTGTCGCATCACTTCTTTATCATCGGAATATCTGGGGTCAGTGATTGCGGCCTGATGGAAGATGGCGTCGAAGGTTTGTTTGAATTCATGTGTCACAACATCGCCTTTCAAGAAGATTCCCTTGAATCCCTCAAGATTATCGCGCGTTCCCGTGGATAGGTTATCAAGAATCACAACTTCATGGCCTTTCTTCTCTAACTCCAAGGCGAGATTTGAGCCGATGAAGCCCGCACCACCGGTGACAAGGCACCTCATGACAGCTCCTCGTCGATGATTTCGCAGATGATATGGTACGCGAGCATGTGGCACTCCTGGATTCTCGGCGTGTTGCCCGAGGGGGCGTTGATGTTGACATCGCTCATGGCCTTGAGCTTTCCGCCGTCCTTACCAGTGAACGAGACGACGGTGAGACCCATCTCTCTCGCCTTCTTCGCTGCTTTGAGGATGTTGGACGAGTTTCCAGAAGTGGAGAGGGCAAAGAGGACATCCCCTTTCTGGCCGAGAGCCTGCACCTGGCGCTCGAAAACCGATTCGTAATCGTAGTCGTTCGACCAGGCCGTGAGAATAGATGAGTCAGTGGTGAGGGCGATTGCGGGGAGGCCTCTGCGCTCTTTCTTGTAGCGCCCTACGAGTTCGGCCGCGATGTGCTGGCTGTCCGCGGCGCTGCCGCCGTTGCCGCAGATGAGGATTTTTCTTCCGTCCGTGAGCGCGATAACGGCCTTTCTCGCCGCCACCTCGATGTTCTTCTCTTCGGCGAGAAACTTCTTCTTTGTTTCCACGCCTTCCTGAAGCATCTCCTTGATTGTCGCCATGTACATCACCTAAAGGTATGACTTTTTCATACTTCCTATCCATTTGTCGCTATTTCTATATAAACCTTATGGATTTATAGGCGAAATATTTATAAAGTAAAGGTCATACCAAGTATGACATGAATAAAGAGAAAATCGCTATTTCCATCGATTCCGGCCTGCTCTCGCTGCTCGACTCCAAGGTGGACGGCGCGATGCTACGCTCGCGAAGCCAGGCCATTGAGTATTTTTTGGGAAAAGGACTGGAAGGGGACGCGGTGACGACCGCTGTCCTGATTTTGAGAGGCAGCCAACAAGCAATCGCGTTAAAACAGATCCAAGGGAAATCGTTAATTCGCCATCAGGCCGCATTTTTCCTGTCACAAGGAATAAAACAGATTTATGTGGTCACTCAATCGCCTTCCAAGGAGCTTCGCGAGGCCTGCATCGGGCTCCCTGTCGAAATCATTGAGGGAAATAAAAGAGGCAACGCCGGGGCGCTCTCCGAGCTCGCAGGCAAGATAACCTGCAATTTTGTCGTGATGGCCGGCGATACGCTGAATCACTTTGACTTGCGCAGGATGGTGTCGAAGCACCGTTCGCTTGGCAAGCTCGCGACCATGGGGCTGATGACGCGCGAGAGCTCCAAGAGCTTCGGCTCCGTCGTTCTGGACGGCGACTTCATCATTGATTTCCGCGAGAAGACGGGCAGCTCGCACATTGTGAACGCCGGTGTGTACGTCTTCAAGCCGGAAATATTCGAACTACTTTCCGGAAGTCTTGAGAAAGACGTGTTCCCCAAGCTTGCGAAGCTGAAAGAACTCATCGGGCATTTCACGTATGGGGAATACGAGCATTTTGGCTAACCTTTTTAAAGAAACGAAATAGGGTATTTCTGGTGACGCTCATGAAACCCCTAGCCCTGATTTCCCTGTTTGTGCTGCTCTGCGCGGCGTTTGTCGTAGCAGAAGAAGATACCTCCGCCGGAACAACACCTGACAGCCCTCTCTGGGGCCTAGATGTCGCGATGGACGATGTCGCGCTCGCCCTGACGTTTGGCGAGGAGAAGAAGGCTGAGAAGGCGCTCACGATTGCGGACGAGCGGCTCGCTGAAATGGCGCAGCTCGCGAAGGAGAAGAAGTTCGACAAGCTGGAGAAAGCCCAGAAGCACCACGAAAAGATGCTCCTGAAAATCAGGGAGCGGGCTGACCGGACCGGGGAAGCGACCGAGGATGAACTGCGGCAGGAGCTCGACTTTGAGACCAGACTGGAAAATCATGAGGAACGCCTCGCGCAGGTGGAAATTCAGGGTAATTTGACCTCAGAGCAGCAGGCCGCGCTCGACGCGTTCCTGGCGACACTCGGGGACAACATCAAGAATGTGCATATCAAGATTAAGGCAAGGCAGGAAGCTGTGAAAGAGAAGCTCAGAGAGACCGACGACAAAGCAGAGGAAAACATCGCGAAGCTCGAGGCGCCTTCCTGGGAGCGCAAGGCGAAGCGCGAGCAGGAGAAAGCCGCCCGTGAAATCGCCAAGGCCGAGGAGAAACTCTCACGATTCGCCGCAGATTCTTCTGGGATGGTTGTTCCGGGGGAGGACGCCGAGGATACTGGAGTCATAAGGGATTCGGATGAGGAAGACGAGTCCGATGAAGATGAGGTGTCTGCCGACTCTGCTATCACCGGAAACGCCGTCGCAGAGACTGAAACGGAAGGCGATACCGCGGCTGAAGAAGCGACTGAGGACGAGACCGATGCAGAGGGCACACTCGAGGTCGAAGTAGAATCCGAGACCGAGGTCGAAATCGAAGACGAGCCAGCGGAAACTTTGGAGGAGTCGCTCGAAGTCGAGGACAACGTCCTGGAGCAGTTCAACCTCGCGGTGCCTGAGCTTGCCGAACGGTCCATCGACACCGCTAAAAAATATGTCGCGCTCGCCAAGGAAGCCCTAGACAAGAGCAAGGCGTTCTCAGCGGAATCCAACCACACAGCGGCCTACGCCTACGCTAAATACGCCCGGAAGCTCGCCGGCACCGCGCTCAAAGGGAAGTATCTTCGCGCCCGGGAACTAAGGGAGCGCCTGTCGGAGAAACCACTCAAGGAAGCGCGCGAGAACGCCCAGCAGCCTGAGAATGCACTCAAGGAAGCGGCCAGTAAGATTGAGGAGCAAAAGCGCCTGGAAGAGAAGCGCCTCAAGGAAGCGCGGGAGAAAGAGAAACAGCTAGAGAAGGAGCGCCTAAAGGTGTTTGAAGAGGAGAAACGCAGGCTGCGCGAGCTCGAGAAGACCGCCGAAAAAGAGAAGGAGCGCGCTGAAAAGGAGCGCATTGTGAAAGAACGCGCGGCTGAGAAGGCCGCGAATACCGATGCCGACGAGGAGCGCGGCGCGACGGACGCAAGTTAGACAAAACCAACCACTAAAGGGTGTAGGTTGTTACTCCCGCACATTCGTTAGGTTCTGTTCTCCGAGAAGTTTATTGCTCGCGTCGAGCACTTCCTGAACACTTATCGCTTTCATGCACATTTGATACTTGTTGCTGTGCTTCGCGTAGTAGCAATCCGGCACCTGCCCCTTGTGCACGTTGATGCAGGGCGAATGAGGGCAGCCGCCAGCTGAGTAAATGTTGACGCTTCCTTTCGCCAAGGCCCCAAATCTTTCCGGGAGATTGGGTCCGAAGAGCGCGACCGTGGGTGTTTGCTGGGCGGACGCGATGTGAACCGGTCCGGTGTCATTGCTCACGACCTCGTCCGCCATCTCGATGAGAGCGAAGAGCTGTTTGATTGTGAGCAGGCCCGCGGCGTTCGCCACGCTCTCGTGCGAGACGCGCTCCATCAGCTTCTCGACGAACGGCCGCTCGGATTTCGAGCCGACAAAGATAAGATGCTCCTCAAGCTTCGAACAGAGCTCGGCGAATTTCGGCCAGATGCGGCTTTTCGCTGAATCCCCAGCGCCCGGAACAATGATGATGTTCTTCTTGCCTTCTCTTAGGAACGTGCGGGCGTGGTTGCGCTCTTCCGCGCTGTAGAGGAGATGCGGCAACGATTGCTTAATGCAACGCTCGTCCACGAGCTTCGCGAGATCGTGGAACGTGAGCGTGACGTGTTGTTGGTCGTTGTAAACGGTTGTCTTATTGTACAGCGACGCTCGTATCCCATGCGAAAAACCCACCCTGCGTTTTCCCAGAAAGAAAGAGAGGAGCGCGGAAATATTGAGGTACTCCTCGAAATCCACTACGATGTCGAAGCGCCTCCAGTAATTCATGATGGTGGAAACAAGGTTCGAAGAAACGACAGCGATCTGGGCTTTTAGGGCTGCTGCCTCGAACACTTCCTTGTTGTTGGGTGTACAAAGAATCGTGAAGACCGCGTCCTTGCGCTGTTCCATGAGTGCCTTCATCGCTGGCAGGGTGAGAATCGTCTCGCCGATGCTCCAAAGCTGGACGAAGAGGATGCGATCGCCATCGAGCTGCTCCTTTTTTTGCACGAAGAGTCCAAACAGGGCGCAGAGCGGCGTTCCGACGAAGCGATCGATGAACTTGACGAGTCTGACCATGCTCTCCCCTGTTCGGAAGGCGTTTATAATCCTTTCTCAGAGTCTATTCCTTCTTCGCGACTTCCTGCACGACTTTCTCCATCTTCGACTGCAACTTGCGAAGAAGAGTGTAAACATAGAAGAACAGGGCGAGCAGAACCATGAATCCTGTGATGATAAGCAGGTCCATCGTGCGCGTCAGATTGAATTTGTCCACTAGAACGTCCAGCGTCGCCGGAAACAGAGCAACGCCCGCGAACGCGAGCCAGAGGACGAGCCAGAAGCCAAACTCATTTGGCGTGAACTCTCCGCGCTTGAAATGAAGGAACGAGAAATACACCATGAAACCAGCGAAGAACAACCCCACAATCTGTATGCCGAGCACCATGTTACCTCCTGAGCCGCCACCAGAGCATGTTGAGCACGATTTTCATGCCGTCCAGCACAGTGGTGCCTTTGTACTTATCGCTGTAAATCGTTGAAATGTCCACAGTCGAGTATTTTAAATTTTGCTTTCCCGCCTTCGCGAGCATCTCAGATTCCATGCTGTAGCCAGAGCTTTCCCAGCGAATCTTAGGCCACACCGAAGCGTTGAACGCGCGGTAGCCGCACTGCGTGTCCGAGACTTTCACCCCGTAGAGCAGCTTGCTCACCTGGAAGATAAACCAGTTCCCGAACTTGAGAACGAGCGGCATGCTCTCCCTTCGGGTGCGAATGCCATAGACGATGTCAACCGAGTCCAGAGCCTTGAGAAATCGAGGGAGTTCCTTGGGCTCATGCTGGCCGTCGGCGTCAATAAGCACGATTTTTGAGACCTTGCGCCTCACGGCCTCTTCGCATCCGGTACGGATGGCCGCGCCCTTACCGAGGTTGACGACATGCCGCATCACTTTCGCGCCGGCGGCCTCCGCGACTTTCTTAGTACCATCCTTCGAGCCGTCGTCAACAAGAATAACTTCATCCACATACGTGAGCGTATCCTTCACGACAACGCCGACATGCTTCTCCTCATCCTTGGCCGCGATGACGGCGCAGCTGGTCATGGGGCGTTCCCTGTGGCGTTGCCCTGCCAGTCGACGTTCCAGACCATGACGCGGTTGCCGTTGACACTGGCCTCGGCGGTGAACAGATTGAAATGCTCGAGACCCCGTCCGCCGAAGAAATAGAGCCGGGTGAACAGGCTCTGGTCGAGCGGGGCGTCCATGAGGATGTACGCCCAGCGGTCTCCGGGCACGAGCACCATCGCATAGCCCAAAGTCTGGTTGCCATACTCCTTGCGCATTAAGCGTCCTTCAGGAGAAGGAATTGTGACCGCGTCCGGATGGAGGATGCCTGCCATACCCCTAATGCCCGCTTCTCCGGAAGTAAGATTAATCTGGATTGTAGCGGCTTCGGTCTGCGTGTTAAGCGGGCATTGCAGGAGTTCAGAGGAGAGGTTAGCGCAGGCGATGAGTCCTGAAGCGAACTGTGGCCAGGGCGCTATCCAGTCGTTGGCCTTGGACGAGGTACGCAGGCCCCGCGCTTCGAAGACTAGGCGCTTCGCTTCCTCGTCAGAGACGCCAAGCCTTTCTTTCACAAACTCAGGTGTCAGAGTTCCGCGCTGCGCCTGCTGGTAGAGGAGCGCCTTCCCGAAATCCCAGCTCCCGAAATGCCCCCAGACTGGAGCCTTCGCGATAAGATCGTCCGAGGTGATGAAGAAGGCTTGCGGCGGCTCGCAGTGCGTGAACCTTAAGACATCATCAGCTGTCGCCGCGTCAACGGCTGTGAGCAGTTCGGCTCTCGCGTCTTCCTTGTCTAGGGCGACAATCTTCTGAATCAGCCTGACCGAAGTGAAGCTGTCCTGCACTTTTGCGTCGAGACGGTCGAAGGCTAGAGTAGAACCGCAGTCGAGCATGCGAAGGATGCCGACCGCTTCACTCTCATTGCTGGTGAGGAGCGCTTTGCCCACCCAATGAGCCATAGGAGAATTCTGGGAGGTGCCGTCGAACGTGACTGCCCGGTCCGCGATGTTCTTGTACCAATGGCCGTAATCCCACCAGCTTGTGATGATGGCGTCTGGCGAAGACTCCTGGTTTATCTTATCGAGCGCGTTGTACCAGGCGTCGTTCATGAGCGGAACACTATTCCCCGCCAGATTCTTCGCGGCGGCGAACGGCGGCAGAAGCATCAGCAGGAGCAGAACGACCACAATCCATTTGGCCAGATTCTCGTTGAGATGGAGCGCTCTCGCCAGCGATGAGCCGCCTTTCTTTGACAGCATGCCGAAGCAAATGCCGATGCCGAGCGCGAACACGGGCACCAGCAGGAGGAGGTAGCGGACACCTCTGGTGCTGGCATAGACCGTCGCGCAGAACCAGAGGAGGAGAATGAGACCCAAACGAAGGTCCAGCGCTTCTTGTTTCTTGAACGCCATCCACGCGGTTTTCACGACGAAGGGAAGGGTCACGAGCGCGATGAAGACCAGCAGGCTCGGCTGCGCGACCAGCACAATGAGAAACCATACCGCTGAGCCAAGGATGAACCAGAGGTCTTCTTTGTCAGGCTCTTTCTTGGTAAACACGCCCGCAAAACCGAGGAGGGCGACAAGCAGATAGAGCACGCCGTTGAAACTGATGTTGGAGATGACCTGTGGCAATGATGCCGGAGTCTGCTCCGCGACGGTGGTGAAGACGTTTGGCCAGATGGAGACTGTTCCAATGTCCTTAAAGTGAATGAACTCCAGAGGCCCGCTTACCAGGTTGGCGAGCGTACCGATTCCGGAGAACAGCGCAATAAACAAGACACCACTCACAACGAAGCCCGCGAAGGCCATGAGCGAGCCTTTCTCGCGCGCTCTGAAATTGAGGACGAGCGCGACGGCTCCGGAAGCGACGATGAATGCTCCAACGTACCACCAGCCACCGCTCCACACACGCGGGTACAGGCCGAAGAGGAGACCTGAGAGCGTGGAGAGGCCGAGCGCCTTCTTCCAGTTGTCCGCCCTTGACGCGGCGAGGAACATCCAGAGGATGAGCAGGGGGAAGAGAACGTTGTACGCATCCGTGTCCGCGAAACCGCCGACGGTCCTGCTTAGCAGGGCTGGATGGATGCCAACGAGGACTCCCGCGGTGAATCCTCCGAAATTGCCGCTGATTTTGCGGGCGATGAAGAACGCTGGAAGCGCGCAGAGCGCTCCGAGAAGGACCGGGAGATAAAACATCGTCGTTAAGAGCGTAGTCCTCGGGGAGAACAGCGCGACCATTTTGTGAGCATAGGCGGCGACGTACGCGTGGAACATGTCAGGCGGCACTTCCCTTCCAAGCGGGGCGTACATATGGTCGTCCCAGGGTACACAGTCGTTTGAGCGCTTGACACATTCTTCTCTTGTAACTGGATTGCGGAGCGTGTCTCCCGGATGGCCGTTCTCGATGATGTTGCGCGCGTGCAGCATCCAGTATTCCGGGTCGATGCCCGTAAGATAAGTCTGTCCTTCGAGCTGGAAGTGGTCGCGGAACTGCGCGGCAATCGCTTTCTTATTCTCGTCGAACTGCGCCCGGTTATCGCGCTTGAATGACGCGAACTGCTGGCGCGCCTGTGTCTCGATGTTCTGCGCGGGCAAGGTAGGATACTGCGCCTGGATTTGCGCGGCGACTTGCTGGACATACGCGTTCTCAAGATAATTCTCAGCCCAGGTCTCGGTGAGCGGAACGTTCGCCGGAATCGCGCGGAGCCAGATTCCGATGCCGAGGACAAGCGCGAGAAGGAGGACAACTTGAGCCACGGGATGCAGGATACCGCGTTTCGCTTTCGCCATACCTGCTTTCAGGCTCGAGAAATCCACTGATTCTATCTCTTCCGTTTTCTGCTCTGGTTTGAGCAAGTTCCTGAAGACGGATTTCACTTTTGAGAAATCGATGGCAAGGTCATCTGGAGAGTTTGAATCTTGAGTCTTGGTTGTCCGCTCCTTCTGAACGGTTTTTTGCTGTGTTTCCGTTTCATTCAGAGCGTCAGCTTTCTTCTTGAACCAAGCCTTGAGCTTGGAGAAATCGATATCATCTTCTGCCATCCTCGATTCGGGGCAGAGGTTGTTATTTAAAGGTTATTGTGACGGCCTCCGTTATAGTTCTCCTCCTCTTCCTAATTCCTCTTCCTAATATAATAGAGGGGCGCCCTCCCAAGTACCTGCTGATGACACCCCCTATTTGTTATTCCCCAATGGTTACTCTTGGAAACATTTAAAAAGATGGAGCGCTTCCGCTTCCTATTCGGGGGCATACCATGAAACAACTTTCCTTTCTTTTGGCGGCACTTCTGTTAGTTGGTCTCGTTTCCGCGGCGGACGCTGTCTGCCCAGCGGGACAGGTTCTTGATCAGCGGAACATCACAGGTACAATCACATTCTCTCTCGTAAAGAATACCGGAAACGGCAATATGGTTCCCCTAGTATACGCAAATGGCAATCGGGAATTGTTCAATGGTAGCCAGTCCTTTCCGCTCTTTGTAGACGGCGCGCGCGTCACCGACGCGCATTTCAGTCCCAATAGCGTTGGCGTAGTGCTACACCGCAAGAGCACAGGCCTATCCCTTACGTTCAAAGGCAGCCATACCAGAGGAAGCGAGTTAGTCATAGCGAACCTAAGCCTTTCCGGCGCGACTTTCGGGAAGTTCACCAACTCCAAAGACGGCAATTATAAGATGGAGAACCCGAGGAATGGTGTCATCAATCCGCTTCACAGCAATGATGAAGTGATAGATATTACCCCCTCCCTCTTGACAATCTATAGTGGCACTTCAACGGGTAATGACCGTTTCTTTGTCAAGGTTGTTCCCAGCTGCCACGTTCCCCCACCTCCTGCTTGCTCGGATGGTGTTGATACTGACCATGATGGGTTCACCGACCTCGCAGACTTCGGCTGCATGGGCGCGGATGACATTGACGAGACCAACAACGGAAACACACAGTGCTCGGACGGCATTGACAATGATGCCGACGGCACGTTTGATGAAGAAGATTCCCAGTGCTCTAATGCTGCCGACAACACGGAGACTTTCCCAACTTCCAGCCACCTATGCCCCGCTGGACAACTCTTAGTCACGCCTAATATTAGCATGAGCGTGGTTTTTGACTACCTCAAAAATACCGGCGCTGGAAACCTAGATAACCAGGTCTTCTATAATAATGGCAGATCTACTGCGGCCAGCGGCCAGCCTATCCTGCTCGCAACCGATGGCGTGTTTGTAGAGGACACTTTAACAGGTTTGAATAAACCGGGCATTGTGCTCCGACGCAGCGTGCGGAACTTGCTTGTGCACTTCCAGGGAAGCAATCCTCATGGTTCCGAGAGTGTTCAGGCGACGATGACTCTCAGCGGCGCGACGTTCGGCGCCTTCAAAAACGCAGCATCAGAACTCAATCGTATGGAGACTCCCCGCAACGGCATTGCTACCTTCACCGGTGACGATGAGGTCACTACCGTCGCGCCCAACCAGATTCGGGTGGTAAGCACAACCTCGACCGCTAACGATCGTTTCTACATCGAGGTTGTTCCCTCTTGCCAGATTGTGAGCGCTTGCAATGACGGCGTTGATAATGATCGTGATGGTTACACTGATTTGGCTGATTTCGGTTGCGTGAACGCAGCTGATACCTCTGAGGTCAACAACGGCGCTACTCAGTGCTCTGATGGTCTCGATAACGACGCTGATGGCAGGATTGACCAGGCGGACAGTGATTGTACGGGGCCTACTGATGCTTATGAAACCTTTTTGTGTGTCCAGGACAACGACTGCACTCTTGGCGCTAACGGCCCCTTGATTTGCACGGGCGACAATGTCACGCAGACACAAGGGCCGGCTACGTGCGTCAATGCCGGAACCC
>JAUSJW010000079.1 GCA_030647105.1 Nanobdellota archaeon
CGCTATCAGGAACGAGCTGACGCAGGAATGGAAGAAGAGGAACGTGGAGGAAGGCAGGGAGTTCGCCATCCTGACCGACGAAATAAGTAAGGCCACCTTTGGGAAGACGACACAGGAGTACAAACAATTCAAAGGGCTCCAGAAAGAGAACCTGCGCGACCACATGAACGACTTGGAAACGATATTTACGATGCTGGGCGAAGCGTCAACAACAAGAATCGCAAGAAACAAGGACGCGCGAGGCTTCCTTCCCAATCAGGACGCGGCGAAAAAAGGCGGCAAGATAGCCGGAGACGCGAGAACACATCTTGAGCTGGAGTCGAAAGAGCCAATCTCAACTACAGACAATTACCTCGATGCGCCTGAAAGCGAGAAGAGAAAGAGGCTGACACGGAAGTGATTCACGCGGCCCTCCGCTATTCTTGAGCAATCTATTTAAACCCTCCATCATTTTAGAGCCCTATGCCAGAACGCAAGCTCAAGGACTTCAAGGCTCGCAAGAAAGAGCACGAGATGACCAAAGACCAGGCTAAATCCCAGCACGACAAAGGCAAATTGACCGTCTGGGAGCGCCTTGACCTTCTGTTAGACAAGGATTCCTTCTTAGAGTTCGACGAGTTCGTCGAATCGCAAAGGACCGAATATAATATGCAGGAGAAGAAGAAAGCGAGAGACGGCGTTGTCACGGGCGTCGGCAGAATCGACGGCAAGAAGGTCTGCGTCTACGCCCAGGATTTCACCTTCATGGGCGGTTCCATGGGAGAAGCCCACACAAGAAAAATCGCGAGAATCATCAGTCTCGCCCTCCAGCTCGGATGCCCAGTCGTCGGCCTTTTGGACTCAGGCGGCGCGAGAATCCAGGAAGGCGTCTCAGGATTGGACGGCGGCGGCGAAATCTTCAGGCTCAACACCAGAGCTTCAGGAGTCATCCCGCAAATTTCAGTTATCTTAGGCCCCTGCGCGGGCATAGCGGTGTACTCTCCCGCCCTAACCGATTTTATCATTGTCACGGAAAAGACCGGCAACCTCTTCATCACCGGCCCTGAAGTCATCAAGGCGGTCACAGGCGAAGAGCTCACCTTCGACCAGCTGGGGGGCGCACAGGTCCATGGAGAGAAATCCGGAGTCGCGCATTTCCAGGCCAAGGACGAGAAGATGGCGCTTCTGATGATGAAGAAGCTCCTCAGCTACCTACCGCAGAACAATCTCGAGCCTGCTCCAGAATTGGAAACAAAAGACACCCCCGACCGCAAGAGCGAAGTCGAGTCCATCATTCCAGGAGACGCGAAGCAGGTCTATGATGTTCACGAAGTCTTGAATGAAGTCCTCGACAGGAAGAGCTTCTTCGAGGTCATGGCGGGCTACGCGCAGAATGCGGTTGTAGGCTTCGGCAGGCTCAACAACCACGTCGTCGGCGTTGTAGCGAACAACCCGCAAGTGCTCGCGGGCTGCCTCGACATCAACAGCTCGGACAAAATCGCGCGATTCGTAAGATTCTGCGACGCCTTCAACATCCCGCTCATCAACTTTGTAGACGTTACTGGCTATCTGCCCGGTAAGGAACAGGAGCACGCGGGAATCATTCGCCACGGCGCGAAAATCCTGTTCGCGTATTCCGAAGCTACAGTCCCTAAAATCAGCCTTGTCATGCGAAAAGCGTATGGCGGCGCGTACATCGCCCTGGTCTCCAAGGATATGGGCTACGACAAGGTCCTCGCCTGGCCCACGGCGGAAATCGCGGTCATGGGCGCGGAAGGCGCTGTCAATATTCTCCATAGAAAAGAGATTGCTGAAAACAAGAAAGTCAGGGAAAAGAAAATCGAGGAATACCAGGACACCTTCCTCAATCCCTACATCGCCGCATCGCAAGGTAAGGTGGACCTGGTCATCGAGTTCTCGGACACGCGCAGGGCGCTCATCAATCTCGTGGAAGCCTTAGCCACCAAGCGCGAAAAGCTCCCGGCAAAGAAGCACGCTAACATCCCTTTGTAGGGCTTCACCATGGAAGAATTCCGCGTCAAGATTGATGGTAAAGAGCACGTTGTCTCTGTTCAGGACGAGGAAGGCAAGCTCAAGATTTCTCTCGAAGGCCGAACCTATGAAGTCGACGCGGGGCTAAACAAATCGCAGGACGCGTATGATCTGGACACCACCGGCACGGGAGCGGGAGAGGGCGCTGTCAAGGCGGCGCTTCCCGGCATCATCTTCTCAATCGATGTTAAGGAAGGCCAGGAAGTCAAGAAAGGAGATAAGCTCCTCACCTTAGTCGCGATGAAAATGGAGAACCAGGTGAAGGCTCCCCTGGATGGCAAGATAAAAAAAATTCACGTCAAGAAGGACGACAAGGTGAACAAGGGCGACGCGCTCTTGAGCATCGAATGATTCCGTTCTTCGTGCTTCTTATCGGTCTGGCGGCGGGATTCATCGGCTCCATTGGCGGAGGCGGTAGTTTTATCAGCATTCCGGGCCTTTTGCTTCTCGGCGTTTCCCCGCAGGTCACCATCGGAACAAACCGGTTCGGCGCGCTGGGCCTCAACGCTGGCGGATTCTGGGGCTATCGAAAGAGCGTCGCCTGGAAACTGATTCCTCTGCTCGGAGCGTGCGCCATCGGCGGCGCGTTTCTCGGAACGCACTTCCTGCTTTCTCTTCCCACAGCAACACTAAAAAAGGCCGTAGGCGCTCTAATCCTCCTCGCGATTCCGTTTTTGCTTCAGCAGAAATCATGGGGCGTTCAGCGCCAAAAGACCTCGTTCGTCAGAAAACTTCTGGCGACGCTCTTCTACCTTCCAGCCATGGCCTATGGCGCCTTCCTAGGCGCCGGCGTGGGGACGGTTTCCCGCTATCTCCTCATGGAAGGCTTCGGCCTCGACGTGATTGAAGCCAACGCCACTGACATGGTGACAGGCTTGCTGATGTCAACCATCGCGGTCATCCTCTACGCGAGAAGCAAAGTCATCGACTACGGCCTCGGCTTCCTCCTTCTGGCGGGCATGCTCCTCGGCAGCCTCCTCGGTTCCAAGCTCGCGATTCAGAAAGGCGCTGCCTGGGCGAAGGTGTTCTACGCTGTAATAGGAATCGCCGTTGGCATCTGGCTCTTGCTGTGAGCAGGCATCTAGAAAAAATTTGATTATTGCTTCTCGACTCTCAGAGGATAGTTCACATTGACGTGATACTTTTGCTCGCCAATGGTAGTACGGAAGACATTGTTCTCTGCAGTGTTAGCGAGAAAGAGCATACCAGGTCTCTCTACGGGTAGAGACGTTCTCTCCGGGTAATACTTCAGCCCGTCACGGCAGTAGGTGGCAAACGTGGCCCGGTCGGCCTCGCTGCGTGAGGTGACAATACCCGATGGCTGGTCAATGCCGCGTACATCATTATTGAGAAACGAAGTGTCCTTGCCCACCCTGGCCTCTTGGAGGCTTGCAAGCACAGAATCGCTGGGAGGAACCGCGAAGAGCAGATAAGTGCCGTCAGGCTGGCTGAGCAGGCGCACGCCGCCGCCTTCATAGCCGAGCGTGATGTCTTCTTTTCCGTCGCGATTCACGTCGTTGAATGCGATAAGGCAGGGATTGTGTGTTTCCACAATGTCCTCAAGAGGGGTAGCGAGCGGCGCTGCTGGAACATCTTGCTGCGGCTTCGGCTGGGCAGGAGACGGCGCAGGCGCTCTCGTCTGTCGGTATTCAGGCTCAGGAGGCCGGGAGAAGGATCCGAATCCGCCGGCAAGATAGACCACTCCGCTGATTGTGTATGCCAGTCCAAGAATAGCCATGCCCTCTTTTGCTCCCCACTCTCCTTCAAAGAGCTTTCGAGCCTGTCCCTCTCCGGCGTCGCTATGGTTCATAAGGAGAGATGGAATCCAAGGTACTATTTAAACTTTTAGTAACTATAAAGTAGTATCAATAACCCACCTCAGCTTCCTAGGTGTGCCTTCTGTCCTCCACTGCTCGGGAGTAAAGCTTTTATAGAACCGTCCCAATCTCTTCTTATGGGCTTCCCCAACGGGCATGGCGCGGATTTTGGTTCTGGATGTAATCGCAAAGAACTTGCGAACCTTGTGAAAGGATATCTCGCTTATGGATTGGGAACGATTTCAGTAAACGATCATATCGCTTCTTCAGTGCATGCGCAGGAACTGGCTCTCGTTTTACGATTCACAGGAGGAGACGACCATTTGACTGCTCAAGATGCTATTCAGGCTGCGGAATGGTATGTGGCCTGGGGTAAGGCCTTGCCTCACCTTGAACGTGTGCGGGACATTCTAGGCAATCATCTGGTAGCTGCCCATGACCTTGATCTCAGATTATAGCAATTAGATGATGGTATCTATGTTTCAGGAGCAGTGAACATGGGCCAAACGCCTCTGCTTTTCGCCAATAGTGACCGCCTTCAACTCAGTATGCAAAGAACTGGAATTCCAGGGAATCTCAGTCAGTCCGTCGAAACAATTGTTTTGGTCTACGAAGCGATAAAATATCCAACTCTTTCTGCGAGCGCGAGTCCTTCCCCAGTTCCGCAAGTTCGGACGGGGCAACACCAGGGTTTGGGTGGGACAGTTCAATAGCAATTGGTTTCTTCGACGAAACGCAACCAATTATCTGAATCAATCTAAGGATGCGGCTTCTTCTGTGAGCACTCGGGAGTAAGGTATAAATAGCACCCCCAAGTTACGTGAGCTATGGGCACTTCTAGCGAGCCTGTGGGGCGGTACGCAACTCCAAGAGAAAAGGAGAGTCAAAATATCTCAACGCTTGTAGCGCTCTACGTCGGCGCTCAGAATGCGATTGTGAATGCA
>JAUSJW010000088.1 GCA_030647105.1 Nanobdellota archaeon
CATCGGCAATGGAGACGTGTTTACGCCCGAGACGTTCAAGAAGCGCCTCGAGGAGAGCTCGGTCGACTACATCATGATAGCGCGGGGCGCCATCGGCAATCCCGATATTTTCAGACAGATGAACGATTTTCTCAAGAAGGGCAATTACACACCCAAGGATAGGCGGGACCAATTCACTGATTACATGACATACGCGAAGAAATACGAGACGAGCTTCGCGCTCATCAAAGAGCACGCGATGGGATTCACCAAGGGAATGGTCGGCTCCGCGAAAGCGCGCGCCAAGATGGGGACAGCGAAGACTTTGGAAGAGATTGAAGCGCTGGTCGCTTCGTGCGGAAAACTTCAGTCTTAGCTGCCAAATTGGGGGCCCAGAAGTCGATGTGCCGATCTCCCAGGAGTGCTATGGTTTTCTTCTACTGCTCTGAGATAAGTATCTACTATCTTTTTCGCCGCGGTCTCTGTTTCGTTTTTTTGTACCTGAAGCGGGCCGTCGAAAAGTGAAGGTCGTGGAACCTGGAACCTGTTAACGTAAAAAGCCCTGCATTCCACCTCAAGAGTTGATTCTGTTCCGCTCCTAGGGTCGGCTTCCAGTTCTAGAGCGTAGGCTTCAGAGAGGAATGTCGTGACAGCCTTCTGAAATTCCGCGGTTGTTTGATACATTTGCCTTGCATCTATGTATCTGGTAAGGCGTGTTTTCCATCCTTGCGGCGTAAGCGGAAACCCGGCTTGGGCAACTTCCACTAGGGCGCTTTCGCCTATCTCTCTTGCTGCCTCTATTCTCGCTTCTTTGTCTACCCAAGACACATTAAAGTACAAAAGCACTAGGTGACCGAGGTGCATTTCTGACCTTGTCATTTCTGATTCTACCATAGAACTACGAGAATGCTTTTGTACCCTTAAGCCTATATTGACCTATGTCAAGAACTATGCAGTCGCCTTAACCCTTCTGTTCTTAGGTACGAAGTTCTGCAATTTATCGTCGAGCGCTCTCGCACATCCGAGGAAATCAGAACCGTGCTTAATGAGAAGATAGCCGCGGTCGGGATAGACGAGTGGGACATCGTAGCCTTTGAGCCACTCCTTTGTTTGCTCATCATCCAGCTCGAGGACGTTCTTAGTGCAATCGGGGCCGATGCGCTGGCTCCCTTCGATACTGAGGCGCACTTCATTGCGCTTCCACTCGCCGAAGTACATGCCAAGGGTGTTGATGCGCAAGTTGCTCAGTGGGATAGCCGCGATTTCGGGATTTACAATGTAGAGGCGCTCCTTGTTGTTGAGCAGGAACACATATTCGAGCTTGCCTTCAAAGCCGAAGCGCTCTTTGAGGTTCGCTACAATTTCGCGCACTTGTTTAGAATTGAGAATAATCATCATCAGATGCCCCAGACTACATTGTCCCGGCGCTTGATGTCGGCGATTTCCTTGAGGAGCATCTTCTGGTCAGCGTTCAGGTATTCCTTAAACTCTTTATACGTGCGGTAGTCCTGCTCTGGCACGTCGCTGTAGAGGAGGTCGCCCTCGTTCAGATTGCGACCCATCGTGACTTTTGGCAGGGAAACGGCGACTTGCTTGCCTTTCTCAGCTTCTTCGACCGCTTCTTTATCCGCCTGGATATTCTTCACGGTTGAGAGCGCCTCTCCCTTCTGGTTCATCAGGGGCGCGTTCGATTTCATCTTCCCGGCTAGAACTTCAACGCCGACAATCGCGGGGTTGCTCTGCCGGAAGAGGAAGCCCTTGAGCACGAGAATCTTGAAGACAGGTATGAGCGTATTGAGGACCGCAGCCTCTTTCTTTTTCTTCTCCAGTTCTACCCACGCCTTGTACTTGTCCATGAGCTCATAGATGATAGGCGAGACGATGATTTTGACGCGCGTGTCCTGAGAGGCTGAATTGTCTGGGACGTTGAAGCCGAGGACAGCCGCGTGCAGAGGCTCTTTCTCGAGATTAGCGGCGGCGTCAGCGATGTCCTTTTTGCCGATAGGCCCGATGCTCGCGGTCTTGATGGAAATCTTCGCCTCCTTGAAGAGCTTGAGGAGCGCTTCGAGCGAGCCGAGAGAGTCGGCTTTGAGAACAATGCCTTCCTCGTCCGTTTCCATGAGGACTTCCTCTACGGATTTCTGCACTTCTTCCTTCGCCGTTTCGATATCCTTGGACGACATGAGCGGCATGCCCGCGACGACGTCTTCGGTGCCAGGAGCAGAGATTTTCACTCCGATGGCAGCATGCACTTCCTTCACTCCGGTGAACTTGCTCTTGCGGTCGCGCATTTCGGAGAGCGGGGCAGGCACAAAGAGCGCGCGGATTTTCGCGACAATCGGCTCGTTCATGCTTCCGACAACAATCATGTCGCCAACTTTGAGCTTGCCGTCATAGATAATGCAGTCGAGCGCCTTGCCGATGCCCTTGTCCTCCTTGACCTCGAGCACGATGCCTTTCGCGTCGCCCTCGACGTTGAGCTTGAGCGAGGCTTCCAAATAGCGCTGCGCGAGGCCAGCGATGACCATGAGGAGCTCCGGCAGGCCGTCGCCTGTCGCGGCGCTCGTTGGGATGATGGCTATCTGTTTTGTGTAATCCTGGACGCGGTCGAAGCGTTCGCTCTCAAGGCCGAGCT
>JAUSJW010000102.1 GCA_030647105.1 Nanobdellota archaeon
GCCCGTGGAACTCTCCGCGACGGTATGGACGACGTTCGACCTCGTGACGGTCTTCTCTTACAAGAACTTCGCGATTAACGGTGAAAAGCATGTCCTCTCTGCGACACGCATCAACGCTACTCATATCCTCATTAAGATTGACGACCTTCGCTTCCTGCTCCAAATCGGCACGCTTTCCCACCTCGATTTCGACAGCGACGGCACTATCGAACTCGACGCCGCTTACCAGGGCGTCTTTGAAAACATGGGGCGGGTCGTCCTTCGCCTTCCTACTCAACCTTCACCAGCTCCTGTCGAGGAAATTGTGGAAGCCCCAGTAGCTGTAACTGAGGAGGCTACTCTTGAGGGCACTGAAACTGGGGAACAAAGCGCCCCCGCCAGCCTGCCTTGGGTGACCGTGCTCGCGACCGTTGGCGTCTTAGGCCTCTTCGGCGTCCTCATCTGGCTGGGCTCGCGGAAGAGCTAGTTTTTTATTCTCCACCTGTTTGTTCTCCCCTATGATTACTGAAGGCAAGGCCAAGATCAACGTTGCTCCACAGAAGATTGTCTCCAAAAAGATGGAGGTCTTCTACAATCCGGTGATGGAATTGAACAGGACGTCTTCTGTTTTGGTGCTGAACGCTTTGGGGCGGAAAGGGGTGCAATTGGGGCTTCCTTTAGAGGGGTCAGGCATTCGCGGAATACGGCTCTTGAAGGAGCTGAAGAAAGGGATTATCAAGACCATTTCCTTTAATGATTATGATTCAAAGGCGGTCAAAAAAATAAAGGAAAACCTAAAACTGAACAAGCTCGAGAAAGATAAACGCGTTGAGATTTTCAAGAAAGACGCAACACTCTTTTTGCTTGAATCCTTCGGCTTCGACTATATTGATATCGACCCGTTCGGAACTCCCAATCCTTTTTTGGACGCGGCGTTGAAGCGGATTGCACGCGACGGGATTCTCGCGGCGACAGCGACGGATACGGCGCCTCTTTCTGGGACGTATCCCGAGGCTTGTATGCGCAAGTACTGGGCGCTTCCTCAACTCGATGAAACAATGCATGAGACGGGCATTCGCATTCTCATTCGAAAAGTCCAACTCATTGGAGCGCAGTATGACAAGGCCCTGACACCGCTCTTTTCCTTCTCAAAAGACCATTATATGCGGGTTTATTTCCTCTGCGAGAAGGGGAAAGAACGCGTGGACGAGATGATGACAAAGCACGGAATGCTCGGCAAGGCGGGTCCGCTGTGGCTTGGACAACTATGGGACTCTCAACTTGCGAGAAAAATGATGAAGGCGAGCCCTTCGGAGCACGCTTCTTTCTTCAAGACGATTGCGGAGGAGAGCGAGATTGCGACGCTCGGCTTTCTTTCGATTCCCTCTCTCTGCGCGAAACTCAAGATTGAGTGCCCGAAAGAGCACCTCATTGTCGATGCTATCAGAAAGAAAGGTTATCAGTGCGCGAAGACTCACTTTAAAGAGAATAGCCTTAGGACGACGATGAAGGAAGAGGATGTTCTAAACCTCATCAAGAAACTTAACCGATAGCTCTTCTTACGTCAGTAATCTCAGCTGAATTCACGCCTTCTATCTTCGCGACCGTTTCGGAGATGGCGTCCGGATTCCCTTGATTCTCGTCCATGACAAACGTGATGATGACCGCTTTGAGGCCGAAGGCGATGGGTTGAATCTCGACTTTTGTGTCCTTTCCGTGATTGAAGACTTTCACAGCCGCGAGTGATTTCTTTTCTAGAAGCGCCAATTCGACATCTGGGGACGTCGGCATAATGCGCAAGGTCACAACCGCGTTGCCCATGTTAATTAGGCCCGATGAAGCCGCAGCCGGGGCATGTGTAGGGGATGGCGAGCTTTCTCGCCCTGCTGCTGCGCACAATCTGCTGCTTGCCGCACTTGGGGCAGGGGAAGATGGCCCTGCCGGTATCGTTCGTGATGCGCTCTCCTGTTGAGTTGCAAACCAAATGTTCTTCCATTGCGAAAAGGGGTCTTGGGGCATTTAAAAAGGTATCTTTTAGCCGCTCTTTTCCCCTATCTCAGAGCCTTGCGCCCTTCGTCTTTTTTTGGCGCAAGGTTTATATAGAAGAAACCGCCCATAGGGGACTTCGTGGCGGGGGTCGTTGTTTAGCGCCCTTGCCGGGGTGAACCAGATGCAAATCGATGATTGGGACGATAACGATTTCGATAATGATCCCGATGAAGATGAAGGCCTGTAGTCTTTTTTTCTTCAATGGCTATTGAAACGCGCACCAGCGCCGTTGGCAAGTTCGCCGACCGCGTAGGCATCAACAAGGTGTTCCACCGCCAGAGCGCTGTCAGCGCCGTCGCCGGAGAGGACTGCCTTGTGAGCCCGGTGCAGGCGAAAATCGCTCATATCGGCCGGATTACCGACGGCAGCCTTATCTCGAAAGCTGGACGAAAGGTTGAGCTGTCCCGGCTCCTTGGCGCGGAAAGCAAGCGTTTCCAGGATTGCAGCTATCTTAATTTTTACCTGCGTCCGACTGATAAGCATTTTTGGATTACTCCTTACGAAGGCGCCTTTGTCTATACCCAGAAAAATGAGGGCAAGGGCAGGCCGACTATTATCGCGCTCGAGAATGTCTATTCACATATTCCGGTCATGCGGCGCATTCCTGTCTTCGAAAAGGCGGCGAAGCGGAACGCGAACATCGCCTCTGTGCTCGACGCGGGGGATTTTCCCATTGGCATGATCGCGGTCGGCTCGCTCAATGTGAACCGCATCGTAGCGACCTATGAACTCGGGGTGCCTTATCCCCGCGGACAGATCTGTGGTCATTTCAAGATTGGTTCGACCATGCTCCTGCTTTTCCCCCGGGAATTCTCCCCTGTTGTCAAAGAAGGCGAGAAGGTGCGCCTTGGCCAGCCTGTCGCGCGCCGGGAGGCACACACATGAAAGTCGCGATTAAGCATTACCTAAGCCTGCCCGATCTTCTCACGTATGGCAACCTCTTTTTCGGCCTCCTCGCGGGATTCCTTTCGCTTCAGGGAGAATTCACCCAGGCGGCGTTCATGCTGCTCATCTCCGTCGCGCTCGACGGCCTCGATGGCAAGGCGGCAGGCCTGCTCAATAAGAAAAGCGACTTTGGCCGTGAATTGGACAGCCTCGCCGATACAGTGAGCTTTGGCATCATGCCTGTGCTTTTCGGGCTGTCGTATCATCTGCGCACCTTTGGCCCGCCCACGCTCTGGTTGCTTATTTTTATGGCCTTTTTCGTGATGTGTGGAGTAACCAGACTCGCGCGCTACAACGTGATGCATGAACCGGGTGTTTTCCGCGGCGTGCCCATCACGGTCAACGGGGCGCTGTTCCCTGTGCTTTTCTTTACGGGTTTCATGTCCCTGCTGCCTGTGGCGTACGTGCTGAGCGGCATCCTGATGGTCAGCCGCATCAAGCTGCGGAGGATTTTCTGATGTGGCTCCTTATCGCGCAGGCTATCTACCTCCTGATGCCAGCGTACTTCGCGAATATGGCCCCGGTCATCGCCATGCGCGCGGGTCTCTTGAAGGGACTGGCGGAACCCCTGGACGGCGGCAGAAAGTTCTCCGACGGCAGAGCGCTCTTCGGGAGCCACAAAACCTACCGAGGGCTGGTCTGCGCTGTGCTCGCGGGCATGCTCATCGCGCTCATCCAGTCGTTCTTGCTGCGCTTCGCGTTTTTTGCCCCATTGAGCGTCCTTCCCTACGACTTTCCTTTCCTCATCGGCTTCCTGCTCGGGCTGGGAGCAATCCTCGGAGATTTGGTCAAGAGCTTCTTCAAGCGCCGCGTGAACCTCGCCTCAGGCAGGCCTTGGGTTCCTTTCGATCAGATTGATTTCGTGCTGGGCGCCTATGTGCTCCTCTCCCTCTTTTACAGCGCGTTTCTTACCGCCTCCCTCTTCTGGACTTCACTCGCTGTCAGCTTTTTATTGCATGTGCTGACCAACCACACCGCGTTCTGGCTGGGCGTGCGGAGGGAAAAATGGTAAACAAGGAGAAGACAATCCTAAACCTCGCGAACGCTCTCTCTCTGTTGCGCATCCTGCTCGCTCCCGTGTTTTTCATTCTCGTGATGCGCGGACAATATGTTCACGCGTTTTTCACGCTCCTCTTCGCGACGCTCACTGACTTTATTGACGGCTCCATCGCCCGGAC
>JAUSJW010000104.1 GCA_030647105.1 Nanobdellota archaeon
CGATCTCCCAACGCGCTATATAATTTCGAATCAACCTCAAGGTTAGCTTGCTTCCCGATACCTTTTAGAGTATCCAGAAGCAGGCTCACCCTCATTTTCTTGCTTCCTAACGTCTGGGGTGCCTTCGCTCCGCCAAGCTCATCATAAATCCTCTGCCTCGCCTGTTCAACGAGACCGGGGTCCTCTGCAAGTATTTTTTCGAGATCAGCGCGAAGACTCGGGCGCGCGGATGCTGTTGGTTCAGACCCTGCGTACACTTCCGGAACAAAAAGGCCAGACCTATCTAGAACCATCCCTGCCGCTAACGCCCCCATCGTTCCCAGGAAAGCGCGGCGGCTCAGTGCATTTTCTAGGCCCATATCCCTTAACCTAGCGTCTGAAGTATATAAATCTTTCTGCTTTTACCATCTTGAAGTGACGAATAGGTCATATTTCTCAATTACAGGGGTTTTATCGTGGATTTTCCGCGCTCCTCTCAACTCCTTAATAGTGGAGGACAGAAATAACACATAGAAATTGGTTCTGTCCTCCAAATATAGTGGGCGAAAAAGATATACAAACCTATTGTCGCCCACTATAAAAGGGCAACATTATTATAGCTCGTTCCTCTCTTGAGGGACATGGGGAAGATGAACGCGTACATCAGCCAGCGCTTGCGGGCTGGGGACGCACTTGAACGGATTGAAGAAGAGCTCGTGAAGGCGGGCTATCCCCGGCGGGCGGCGCAAGGCGCGCTGTTCAGCCACCAGAAACGCGCCCGGCTGCTCCAATGGACTGGCGTAGCGGCGCTGGGCGCGGTGCTGATTCTTGGCATTATCATCGGCGGTTCCGGGGTGGCGGGCATGCTCACGTATGAGTACGCGCGGACGTATACGGATACGCTTGACACGCGCGCCGCTGAGCCTGGAGAGCTGACCTGGGCGCCTTCTGTGCCGGGTGAGCTGGCCAGCGTCGCGCTCACCGGGACGTTCAGCGGCGGCGGGAGAGCGATGGTTTATCTCGTCGACAAAGACAACAAACCAAGCCTGATTCTCGATACTGAGCAAGACCGTTTCGTGTTCACCGAGGCGCCGGGCGATCAACGAGCGTTCAGGTTCGAGCGCATCTGCCACGAGACCTGCGCGCTCGAAAACCTCAAGCAGGCGGTGTACACTTTTCGCATAGAGGTCGATGACTCGGTTATTGAACTGGAAAGCGTCACGTTCGCTGTCAGAAACACGCAGGAGCAGCTTGAGCTGCCGAGATGGCAGAACATTCCAGAGCAGCAGATGCACGAGAGCGAGCGCGCCCTTGTCGACCTCTCCACGTATTTTCCCGCCGCTGGCGCACAGTTCCGCGCGCTGACGAGCGACAGCGCGGTGCGCGTTGAGACTCAGCGCGCGCTCGCGACTATCACCGCTCTCAAACCCGGAATCGCCCGCGTCTACTTCATCGCGGATGTCGACGGAGCGACGTATCTCTCTAACCTGGTGCCTGTCGAGGTTCTGGAAGGCGAGAGCACGGGCGTGCGGGAAGTGAAGAATGACGCTCCGCTTCCAGAAACACCGCCAGCAAAAAAGAGCAACGCCAGCCTTATTCTTTTGTTCTTCTTCCTGTTCGCGGCGGTCATCGCCGTCGGGGGATTCATCGCCGCGAAGGGCATCATCGTACGGCGCCTGCTGACCAAAGAAGAAGCGGTGTTCAATGAGCTCGCGGGCTCTTTCAAGCATGCCTCTCCCGCTGAACAGGAAGCCTTCTACAACAAAATGAAGAGCCTCTATGAGAAGATGCTCGCTCACGATATCCCGAAAAAAGAGAAGAAACGCATGTACCGTATTCTGATGGGCTGCTACCGCGGGTTGCAATAGCATGGCAGAAAAACCGCTTTTGGCAGAAGATACTCACGGCGCGCTTTTTCTTAGATGGGCAACTTTGAATGGAGGAACGGGCTTCTAGCCCAAAGTTTCCCATGGCAGAAAAGCCGAAGATGGCGGGCATCCCCGAAAAGATTCGCGAGATAGAAGAAGAGATTTCCAAGACGAAATACAACAAGCGCACACAGAGCCATTTCGCGATTCTCAAGGCGCAAATTGCCCAGCTCAAAGAGAAGCAGATGGCGCGGGGTCGGGGCAAGGGCAAGACAGAAGGCTACACAGTCAAGAAGTCCGGCGACGCTACGGCAATCATCGTGGGATTCCCCAGCGTCGGAAAAAGCACGCTGCTCAACGATCTTACGAAACAGCACTCGGCGGTGGCGGCTTACGCGTTCACAACGCTCACTTGCATTCCGGGCATGCTCGAGCACAAGGGCTCCAAAATCCAGGTGCTCGACGTTCCAGGCATCATCGAGGGCGCGGCTTCTGGCAAGGGAAGGGGCCGGGAAGTCCTGAGCGTCGCGATGAGCGCCGACTTGGTGATGTTCGTGCTCGACGTTTTCCAGGTGAGCCAGTACCATGTGCTCATGAAGGAGGTGCGCGACTTCAATTTGCGCCTCAACGAGGAGCAGCCCGATGTGCGCATCAAGAGAAAGGCGAAGGGTGGGCTGAGCATCGGAAGCACGGTGAAGCTGACGCGCATAGACCTCGACGCCATTAAAGGGATTTTGCACGAGTTTCGCATCGCAAACGCGGATGTCGTGATTCGCACGGATATCGGACCCGATCAATTGATTGACGCTATCGAGGGAAACAAGCGCTACGTGCGTGGCCTTGTCGTCGTGAATAAAATGGACCTGGTCGGGCCTGAGGAGCTGGAGCGCATCCGCAAGGAAATTCCCGTGGATGTGTTTGTCAGCGCGAGCGAGAAGATTGGAATCGAGGAGCTCAAGGATGCGCTCTTCGAGCGCCTTGGATTTATCCGCGTCTTCTGCAAAAAACATGGGACACGGGCGGATCTTGATGTGCCGCTGATTCTCAGAAAAGGGGCGACGCTGAAGGATATGTGCGACAAGCTGCACCGGGATTTCGCCGGCAAGCTTCGATACGCCAAGGTCTGGGGCAGCTCGAAGTTTCCCGGACAAGAAATTCGAAAATTGAGTTACGTTGTCCACGACGGAGATGTCGTTGAATTGATGCTTTCTTAGCGGGTATTGGAAGTCATCGGCGGAAAACGGGTTCTGAGCGAACTTCAAAACGAAACGCATATAAACTCAATGTAAACTTATACTTTACATATGTAAAGGTATACTATCATGACAAAAAACCTCAACGGGGAAATGGATATCCTTCTTGCCCTCTTCAAAAACCCAGACAAGGAGCTTAGCGCAAGCGGGCTTGCTCAACTTGTCGGCTTGAGCAGGATGGGCGCGCTGCTTGTCGTCCGGAAACTTGTGGCAGAAGGATTGCTTAAGGTCCGCAAAATAGGGAAATCGAGTATTTACTCCCTGGACCCTTCAGATTCACACACCAGAAAATACTTGATTTTTCTGCTCAGCAGAGAAGCTGAGCGCGCAACTCCGTATGCCCGGCGTTGGATAGCTGAGCTGCGCAGACTCAAGAACGCGAAGGCTGCTATCCTCTTTGGCTCCGTATTGCGCAAAGAGAATGGCGCACGCGATATTGACGCGGTGCTCATCACCGATGAGAAGCGTTTTGACGCGCTTGAAAAGGAAATTGACGCCATGAACCGCATCAATTCCAAACCTATCCATGCCGTTTATCAACTATCGGGGGACTTTCGAAAAAATCTTCAAAAGAAGGACTCTGTAATTTTGAATGCGCTAAAAGGGATCGTAGCCTTTGGCGAAGAGGTGGTGCTCCATGAGTCAAGCGGCGAATAAACTGGACTGGTGCCTAAAGAAAGCGCAAAAAGAGGGTAGTGAGCATCGGGGACTGATTATCGTGGCTCCGGACAAGAAAAAGGCGGAGGACCATATCCAAAAAGCACTACATTATCTAGAAGTTACTGAGTATCTCAGGAAGGGTGGATATGTCGGAGACTGCGCCAGCACTCTTTTCTACGCTATTTACCAATCCCTGCTCGCTATTGGACTGCGTTTTGGCTATGAGTCTAGAAATCAGGAATGCACGTTCGCATTGATGTACGTGCTCGCGGAAGAAGAGAAGATTACTCTTGATAAAGTTTTACTGGAAAAAATTGCTTCACTCAATCCCGAGAACAAGGATACGAGCGTGAAGTTGCGGGAGCGGATGCAATACGGAACTGAGATTTCAATGAGCAAGGATGCGTACGAGAAGATGTTCGGACTCGCGAAACGTGTGCTTGAGCAAGCCAAACATACTGTTGTGAATTAGCAGATACTCTCTTTCATTGCTACTTCAGTTCTGTGAGCCACATCACAACTTTCTTTTTTCTTCCAAACCTTTAAATAATACTTAGCTTTAACTTAAGTAATATGGGCATCGCATCAAAAGAAGAACGGGTGCTGGAGCTCTTTCTGAACGAGCCCGCGAAACACTGGCATTTTTGTGAGATTGCGAAGGCTGCCAAAATAAGCGAACCCGGCGCGAACAAATGGCTCAAGAAGCTGCTCGCGGAGAAGATGATTCAGCGAGTCAAGCCGAGGGGGGCAATGCCCTATTTCATTGCGAATTTCAGGCATGGACATTACCGCTCCCGGAAAAAGATTTACGCGCTCCAAAAGATCTACGATTCGGGATTATTGGAAAAGCTTCAAAGCCTGGAAAACGCGAAAGCCGTCGTCATTTTTGGCAGTTTTGCCCGCTCAGACTGGAACACGCAGAGCGACGTCGATATTTTTGTTCTGGGGGATCCTGAAGATATCAGGTTCGGCATGCTTTGGGCGGGCCTTGGTGCCCGAGGAAAACCGCGGGAGCTTTCGGTGCACAGCTACCTGTCTCTGAAGGATGTTCGGAATATCCATTCCGGACTGATGAAAAACGTTGTTAATGGATATTTTGTGAAGGGAACTATCTTTGACATCGCCGAGGTGGAAGCATGACCCGAATCAAGGACCTTGAAACCGTCTACGACCAATGTGTTTCCGAGGGCCAGTTGCAGGAGCCGGAA
>JAUSJW010000002.1 GCA_030647105.1 Nanobdellota archaeon
AACAAGGAGAAGGACGAGAAAATCTCAAGCTTCATGCTCAATCTCCACCAGAGCCCGGATTTCGTGACGCCGAGTGTCGACGGCAAGATGCTCAGGAAATATTTCGCGTACGCGCGCCAGCGTGTGTTCCCGCAGCTCACAGACGAAGCGATAAAGGAGATTCAGCGCTACTACATGAAGATGCGCGGCTCTGGAACAGAGGAGGGTGGCTTCAAGGCGATTCCCATTTCCGCGAGGCAGCTTGAGGCGCTCATCAGAATGTCGGAAGCGACCGCGCGGCTCAGCCTGCGCGACACGGTCACCGTGGAGGACGCCAAGAAGGCTGTTGAACTCATGCATTACTGCCTGGTTCAAATTGGAATAGACCCCGAAACAGGCGCCATCGATATCGACCGCATCTCCACAGGCATCCCAGCGAGCGAACGCAGCCACATCGCCACCATCAAGGAGATTATCACGACATTAGAAAAGGAGGTCGGCAAGACCATCCCGGAAGATGACATCATCCACATGGCCCGCGAGAAAGGATTCAGCGAGGAGCAAGTGACAGAGACGATTCAAAAACTCAAGAGAGCAGGAGACATCTTTGAGCCCCGACGCGGATATATCAGCAAAATCTAGGCAGCGCCACCCGGCCGTGAAGGTGCCGCTGAGCTTCGTCCTCTCTGGAAACTACATCGAGGAGCAGGATTCTCCCAGCTATCTCACGTTAGGGGAACGGAAAGTGTACCGCGTCAACGTTCTCGCTGTCGTGGTTGATGTCCGTGACGAGAAGCAGTTTTCTGTTGACGACGGCACGGGGAAGGTTTCTGTGCGAGCCTTTGAGGCCCTGCCGACCAGAGTAGCCGTGGGGGATTTAGTGCTGCTCATCGCGAGACCTCGTGTATACAACGGCGAGCGGTACCTCGTGCCTGAGATCGCGGCGTACACCACTGAACCCTGGATGCGCGTACGCAAGAAGGAACTGGAAGCGCTCACAATTCCGGAAGCCGCGCCTATCTCGGAGGAGAGCATCCTGCAAGAAGAGAGTATCGAGACGCCCCATGAGAAGATTCTCGCGTTTATCCGCTCTCAGGATTCTGGGCAAGGGGTCGCTATTGAAACGATTATGAACGAAACAGGGGCGACTGAGGATACAGTGCAATTGCTGCTCAAAGAAGGCGAGGTCTTTGAGATTTCTCCCGGGAGATACAAGGTTCTGGAATAGGAAACGTTTAAAAATCACTGCCCCTGATTCAGGCTATGGTCATCGAGAGCCTCCTCTACCCCACAAAAGCTGAGCGCAGGCCCTGGAAGATGTTCTTTGTCGGCATCCTCTACAATACGATTGCTGTTTTTCTCGCGCTCTGGATTTTCAACAAGCAGGCCTCTTTCGCGGCGGTGTTCTTCACTGTGCTCGCGGCGGTGCCGCTCATCTACAACACGCTCAAGTTCGAGGAGGCGAAGGACCTCAAGACTGATTCCGAAAAGACGCTGCTCCATGAGCACAACCGCGCCATCTGGATTCTGAGCGCCTTTTTCTTGGGCGTTGTTGTGTCCTCTGTCGCCTGGTATGTGTTTTTGCCGCAGGAGACGGTCAATAGCGCGTTCGCCGAGCAGATTAAGACCATCTCCCAAATCAACAACCAGGTGAGCTCGAATGTCACGGGGTTCGCCGCCTCTCCCGACCTGTTGTTCCGCATCTTCTTCAACAACCTCAAAGTGACCATCTTCACGGTGCTCTTCGCGTTCATCTACTGCGTGGGCTCGGTATTCATCTTCACCTGGAACGCGACCGTCATCGCTGTCGCTATTGGAAACAGTATCCGAGGAGGGCTTGCTGAGGCCGCGACGAGCGCCGGCCTTGCGAAAGCGGCTGAATATTTTGGAGCGTTCTCTTATGGATTTTTACGTTACGCTATCCATGGCATCCCGGAAATCCTCGCTTACTTTTACGCGGGCATCGCCGGAGGGATTATTTCCGTAGCGGTGATTCGCAACCATTTCTCTGGCTCGCACGCCTCTACGATTCTGCTCGACGCCTCTGAACTGTTGCTTATTTCTCTCGGATTTCTTGTGGTTGGCGCGGTCTTTGAAGTGTACGTGACGCCCGCGATTTTCTAGGGCATATCTTTATAAATCACGTCGGCATCCTCAGCTCATGGAGTACGCCGACATGCTCAAGGAAGCGATGCAGAGCCTGCCTGAGAGCTCGTTCGAGAAGCAGCGCTTCGAGATGCCTAAAGTTGTGGGGCATTTACAGGGCAACATCACGGTCATCAGCAATTTCAGGCAGATTGCGTCAGCACTCCGCAGAGAGCCTGAGCACCTGCTCAAATTCATCTTAAAGGAGCTAGCTACCCCTGGAAGCCTCAAGCCCAAGGGGCTTTTGATTGGCACGAAAGTGCCTGCCGCGAAAATCAACGAGAAGATCAGGCAGTTCGCTCACGAGTTCGTTTTGTGCCGTGAATGCGGAAAGCCCGACACGCAGCTGACAAAAGAAGAGGATCTTATTTATCTCAAGTGCACCGCGTGCGGAACCAAATACATCGTGAAATGAACCCCGCAATTTCCGCAAAACGTCATATCCGCGATGGTAAATTACTGTTAGTTGTGTGCGACACCGCGCTTCTTGGAAAGAAGATTCTTGATGAGGATAAGCAGCTTGATTTGAGCGCTGTGTACTACCAAGGCACAGCGATTCTTGAAGGCGACCTTGTTCGGACGTGCGGCGAGGCGTACATTATCGATTGCGTCGGGCCTAAGGCGATTAAGATGCTTGTCGCGCATCGGATTATTGATGAGAAAGACGTGCTGAAGATTGGCGATACGCCTTATTCGCTGTTGTATCGGGGTTAGTTATTAAAGTTAGACTAGTTTTACTTTTTTTATAAAAAGTAGAGTCAATAATCCTGCAAGTATTATCGCCAAAGGAATGTCTAAAAGAAGGTTGCACGCACTAAAGTTGCAGATTATTGGAAGAATGAATCCGCCTAACAACAAGAATAAGGGAATATAAAAACTGCATTCGGTTGTATCTTTTATTCTCAATATTCCCCAACTACACCAAAGAAACGCTAAAATAAAAAATGCTGAAAAAATGAGGGGCAAGATGTGATTGTTGGAATCTTGAAACCCTAATATACCTAAAAATATTGCGACAATTATTCCAGATACATAAGCTAGCCCTAAAAAAAGTTTAATTAAATTCATTAGGTTATATTCTGATGTTGAGGTTTATAATTATTGTTACATCCAAAAGAAAGTTTCATGGTTGCTGGATATCACTTCACACTGCGCGATTGATTCCGGTTATCCAAACCACTTGCCTAAGCCTTCCTGCTTCTCTTTGTCTTTGCCGAAGACGCTTTCTATTCTGCGCTTGGTGAGTTCGAGGCTCTGCTGGAGGTAGGCAGGGACGTTGTAGTGGCGCGCGAGACTGAGAGCGGGCTCGAGGTATTTCACGATGCTGCCCTCGGAGATGGTGAATAGGATTTTTCCGCCGCACTCTGTGCACTTGCCGATGAGCGGGGGGCGGCGGAACTTCTCGTTGCACGTAACGCAGCGGACTTCCTGCTGGCTGAAT
>JAUSJW010000012.1 GCA_030647105.1 Nanobdellota archaeon
GTTCGAGGACCGCGCGGACGTCGAGCAGATTCTCGCGCTTGGCGACAGCCATTTGGCGCGCCTCTTCTCCGTTATCTACCTCGGGGACTGGATAAGCTACCACGTAGCCATGCTCCAGCACATCGACCCGACGCCCGTTGACATCATCGAGGATTTGAAGCGGCAGATGCTGAAGTAACTTTAATTTTTCTTTTCTCTTACCCCTATTCTAGCTTAGAGGTGGTTAATCTTTTATACTTTCGGGATTCCCTTCTGGCATGCTCATAAAGCAGCTCCGCCTCGAGAACATCCGCAGCTACGCTGACGAATCTTTTTCTTTTCCAGAAGGCTCGGTTCTCCTCGCGGGCGACATCGGCTCAGGCAAGAGCACACTTCTCTTGGCGATTGAGTTCGCCCTCTTCGGATTGAAGCTCGGCGAATTGTCAGGCTCCGCTCTTTTAAGGCACGGCGCGCGTTCAGGAAGGGTGGAGATGGCGTTCGAAATCGACGGAAAGGAGTATACTATCAGTCGGCAATTGAAGCGTGGAAAAGACGCCATCAGCCAGGACCGGGGCTTCATCACCGAAAACGGTGTACAAACAGATTTTATGCCCAAGGAGCTCCGCGCGAAAATCCTTGAACTCCTTAACTATCCCGAGAGCGTCCAGGGGAAGAGCCAGGATTTGATTTATCGCTTCACCGTCTATACGCCGCAGGAAGAGATGAAGCGCATCCTCTACGAATCTCCGGAACTCCGCCTCGACACGCTCAGAAAAGTCTTCAACATCGACAAGTACAAGCGCGTCCAGGATAACGCGGGGATTATCGCAGGCCACTTAAGGGAGCAATCAAAGGAGCTTCAGGGCAGAATCGCGGACCTCGACGAGAAAAAAGCGCAGGCAAGCAAGCTCGCGGAACAGCTTCACTTGCTTTCCGAGAAGGAGAAGCAGGCGCGCGGCGCTCTCGACCGTTTGAAACTCGTAACTCAAACTCATAAGTTAGAACTACAAAAACAAGAAACCGAGATGAAGCAGGTTCAGGAAGCCAAGAAAGAGCATTCCGTCGCTCAAGCGAAGCTGCAGGCGCTCATCGATAGGAAGAGAAGAACACAGCTTGACCTCGCCCAACTCGCCCAGGATATCGCGAAGCTTAGGGAAGAGACGAAAGACGGAGTATCGCCCGCTTCTCTAGAGACTACAAAACGAGAGATTGAGCAAGTTCTTCAATTCGCCCAGAAGGAGCTCACAGGAGCGCTGTCCGCTATCGCGGTCTGCGGCGCCAAGCGAACCCAGTTGGAGTCCTCAGTCGCGCGGTTGAAAGCGGTCAACGTCTGCACGTTCTGCCTCCAGAATGTGCCGCACGAGCACAAGGCCAGCGTCTATGAGAAGACCGAAAAGGAGCTGGCGCTCCTGCAATCAGAGCAGAAAGAAGCAGACAGACGCAGGCGGGAATCAGAAGCCCAAGTGACGCTCCTTCATCAGAAACAAAAGGAAATCTTAGACGCTTTTATCAAATCCAAAACAGGGGAACAAAAGCGCGCTTCCATTACCGAGAAAGAGCAGAAGCTTGTGAAACTAAACGAGGAGATATTAAATATCGAGAAAGAGACGATCGCCCTTTCCTCAAAAAACGCGGCTCTGGAAGCGAAGCTCGCGGGAGCTGAATCCCTTGAGAAAGCTTACTTATTAAGAAAGCAGGAGCATCTTGCTGCGGATCAGGCAGAAAGAAAGCAGGAACTCGAGGCGAACTCCGCGATGAAGGAGCGGGAAGCGGCGCAGAACCAAGGCAAGGCGCTGGCGGAAGAAATCAAGGTGAAAGAACAGAGCAAAGCGGAGCTCGAAAAGCACGCGGCGCTGCGCACCTGGCTTTCTGATACATTTATCCCCCTCGCCGCGGCTCTGGAGCGCCACGTCATGCTCGCTTTGCATCAGGAATTCAACGACTGCTTCAAGCGGTGGTTCGGCATGCTCATCGAGGACGAAAACCTGTCCGTGAAGCTCGACGACACGTTCTCCGTTGTTACAGAGCAGGACGGGTACGAGTCTTCTGTTGAAAACTTGTCAGGCGGCGAAAAAACAAGTGTTGCCCTGGCCTACCGATTGGCGCTCAACCGCGTCATCAACGATGTGATGTCAACCATTCGCACAAAAGACCTCTTGATTCTTGATGAGCCGACAGAAGGATTTTCTTCAGAGCAGCTCGATAAAGTCAGAGAGGTGCTCGATGAGTTGGGCGCGAAGCAGGTGATTATTGTCTCGCACGAGAGCAAGGTTGAGAGCTTTGTCGATCATGTGATTCGCATTTCTAAGCAGGATAGTGTCAGCGTAGTCAGCAACTAACACAGCATTTCTCTTTTGAATATCGAATACTAGAACCGGGTATCAAGAAAAAAGATAAAAACAAAAAATCTTAAGAAGGCGTTTCCGCCGTCGTTAAGAAGCTAAGATTCTGAGCTTACTGCTGCCTGTTTCGGTAGCAATCGCGGCAGAAAACGTCTCGGCCGGCCTTCGGTTCGAACGGTACTTCGCAAGCGTTTCCGCAATTAGCGCAAACTGCCTTGTGCATCGTCCTGGGTCCGAAATTGCCGCCGCCGCTATTACCGCCGCCGCGTCCCTGGAAATTATTCATTCTGGCTTCCTCCTATACTCAACACATGAGCAAGCTTGCGCTCCCCCTGTGAGGGAATACATGAACGCCCTTCCCTATTTAAAGCTATGGGGAACGCAAGACCGGGCTCGCAGACAGGCATAGCCTCCCCCAATAGTCTCCCCTTTTTAAGAAGCAAAGCATTCTCGAGCCCCATGGGAGCCATAGCTGTAGCCTGGATTCGGGATGGTGTGCTGGTAGACCGCATGCCCGAGAACGCCGTCGCGTTCGCGTTGGCTTCTTTTGAACGTATCACTCCTGAGCGTCGCGATGAAGTCACGATTGAAGAGCTCGTCAACTGGGCGTTCGACCAGTCAGGAGTCTCCGTGAGGGAGAAGATGCGAAGGTACAACCTTCTCGGAGAAGCGCCCATAGGGAATATTGACCTGGCCGAGGCGCGCTACCTTGAACTAACACAGGCGGCGGAGCCGTTCGCCTACTTCCAGAGCGCTCAGCGGCTCTTGGCTGAACTGAATAGTGCAGGCGCGAGAAATTATATCACTTCGGCGGTCGAGCAGCCCGTCCTTGATGCTTGGCGGTGTTCCGAACCAGTCCAAGCCATCTCCGGCGCGTTCCACGAAGTCTTGGGAAGCAGGCCAAGATTCGAGAAAGGCAGGCGTCATTTCGAGCATATGCGGAACCAAGGTGCTTCGAGGATCTATTATGTGGCGGACGCTCTAAAGGAGATCCAGGAAGGCGCGGACTGCGCCGATCTCGGCGTCGTGCCTATAGGATTCGCACACACCATCACGCCCGAGCGGATGCAGGCTGTGTATGGGCAGATAGGTGGAGTTGTTCCGGGAGATTATGCGGTGCCTTCCCTTCCCGTTTCGCTTCAGGTAGCTCATCTTAACCTCCCAACACCTGGGCATCTTGCTCAACAGTTAATCTATGCAGGAGCAGAAACGGTCATCCAAGGAGCCCCTACTATGCTGATGCCTGTCCTCGCTGTCTATTTCAAGCTCCAAGGTGTCCTGCCCCGGCAGTAATCCTTATAAACCCGCTTTCTTAAGAGAATCGCATGCCAGAGAAAGAGCTCATCGGCAAGCAGCCCATCGTGCCGACAGGGGATCAGGTGAAGCTGAGCCACGCGGGAAAACTGAGCATGTGGCTCGACGACTACAACGATATCTTCTCCGACTTCGACCCGCGCCCCTACGCCCAGCGCACGCTCTCAGAGGACTTCCTGTCCGAAGCCAAGCGCGAGAGCAAAGAAATGGTGAGTGGCAATTACGGGCTTTACCTCCTTGTTCCGCACAACAAGCGCAATCTCTACCACGAGGCTATCATCAAAAAGCGGCTGAAGCAGCACTTCAAAAAGCAGTATGACCACATCCTTGATAAGAAGCGCCGCGTCTTCAACCAGGGCCTCTTCTTTGTCGAGCTCGGCGTGGTGCTAATGTTTGTCACGACCTTCCTCTTAGTACGCTACGAGCACGCGAACTTCCTGCTCACCTTCCTAGGCGTCATCGCGGAGCCCGGCGGTTGGTTCCTCTTCTGGGAGGGCATGAGTCTCCTAGTCTTCGGCGCGAAGGAGCTTAAGTCGGAGCTCGATTTCAACAAGAAGCTCTCCAAGGCGAGTATCTATTTTGGGGCATACTAAATCGGATACAAGTTCAGCTCATATTCTTTGTAAATAAGCAGCACGTCAAGGCGATTGACGCTCTCCGAGAAGCGTTTTCTGAAGCTGTCCACGAGTTCGCGCAATTCTTGGCTGCTATCCACAAGAATTTCAGCAGATCCATCGTACGCGCCTATCATCTTAGTAGCGAAAATGCATTTCCGGCTCGCCCTGAAAAATTCAAGGATGCTCGGAAGAGACGCGTGCGTGTTCA
>JAUSJW010000018.1 GCA_030647105.1 Nanobdellota archaeon
AGGTCGTTGGCCTTGTACACCATGTCGACGAATACATCACCGATAATCTCCTTGGGAAGTTTCAGGGGGTAGAGGTACACCTCGTCCTTGCGATAATTCGAGCGCAGCTTGATGACATCGCGCTCGTCTGCTATGACGTACATCAGCTCATAGGTACGCAGCATGCCCTTAATCGATGAGAAGCGCTCTCCTTTCTCCTTGCGGATTTCCACGGAGATGGCGACGTAATCGCCCGTGTCGAATCCGAAGCTGTAGAACGTGTGCGCGAAGCCCTGGATGCCTGAGAACGGCTCGACAAGATAATCAACAGTCCGGATTTGCGAGACGTTGTAAGTCTTGTCGTAATACTGGAGGTCGTAGTCGGTAGTGGATCTGTAAGTAAAATTCCTGATGTTGTGAAGCGTCACGAGATTGCCTTCGAACGTCCCGTACGATAAGACGTTCTGGTCGGGCGACCAGTCGCGGTCGTTGCTCGGGACGCGCGTCCCCCAGAGGATGACGAGGACAGAGAAGACCAGGAAGACGATGACATCGACCCGCAGCTTCTTGCGCATGCTGCCTTTCCCACGGGGAAAGATTATAAAGGTTTCCGTCTTAGCGTGGATATGTCTTGCAAACTGGCAATCACAGGCGGCTGCGGATTCCTGGGACAGCATCTCACAAAAGAGCTCTTAACGAAGGTTCCTGACGCGGAAATTCACCTTCTCGACCTCAGAGCCGCTCGCGCGCCCCTGTATGAGTTCTCCGCGAAGTCCCGCGTCAGAACGACGCTCGGCCTGGATATCCTGGAGACGCCCAAGCTTGCAGAGGCGCTCACTGGTGCGGACACGGTCATCCATCTCGCAGGATTGGTTTCGTTCTCGCTCAAGGACAAGGAAGCGCTGCACCGCGTCAATGTCGAGGGCACTAAGAGCGTCCTTGCGGCCGCGCGGGAAGCGGGAGTGAAGCGGCTCATCCACGTGAGTTCAGTTGCCGCGCTCGGCTACACCGACGACGCATCGCGGCCGGCGACTGATGAGTTCATCTTCGACTGGAAAATCACCGAGAAGAAGGAAAAACATTACATGCTCACAAAGCGCCTCGCTGATGAGGCTGTGCAAGAAGCCAGAAAGAACGGGCTTCAGGCAACTATTGTTTATCCCGGACTCATGTTCGGTCCCGGCGATAAAGCGAACGCTTCCCGGCTCATCTCTGCGCTCAAAAAGAAGGCTATCCCGTTCACCCTGCCTGGAGGCACGAACATTATCGATGTGCGGGATGTCGCGCGCGCCATTCGCGGCATCGTGCAAAAGCCGAAAGAAGGCGATTACCTGCTCTCAGGTCGTAATCTAAGCTTCAAGGAGGTGAATCGCGTGATTGCGACAAAGCTCGCGGTGGAAGCGCCGAAGAAGAGTCTGCCTCGCTTTCTCAACGCGCCGCTTTTTTGGACGCTTCTTTCTTTAGAGAAGATATCAAGCAAGAAACTCGAACTCACGGCCGACAATCTCGACTCCGGATTCAAGTTCCGCTATTTTGACAACGCCAAAGCGCTGCGCGAATTAGGATGGAAACCGGAAATCTCGTTCGAGCAGACGATAGATGACACCATCGTGTGGATGAGGCAGCATGACTTGCTTGAAGAATAAAGTTGTGGTGATTACCGGGGCCAGCAGCGGCATCGGGAAGGCCGCCGCCATCGCGTTCTCGCGGAAAGGCGCTAAGATAGTCCTCGCAGCGCGAAGAGCTGAGAAACTCAAAGAGATTGAGCGCAGGCTGGGAAGCTCATGTCTTGCCGTTCCCGCGGATGTCACTCAGGAAAAAGAGGTGATTGCGCTCTTCAAGAAGGCAATACAGAAGTATGGAAAGGTCGATGTCCTCATCAACTGTGCGGGCAAGGGCCTCAGGTCCGGGCTCCATGCTATTACTTATGAGCAGTGGATGGACGCGATTCATACGAATCTTACGAGCGTCTTCCTTTGCACGCGCGAGGCGAGCAGGGCGATGCGGGCGACCAAGACGCGCGGCCATATTATCACGATTTCTTCTCTGGCCGGGATTTTCAACGTGCCGGGGTACAGTGGTTACTGCTGCGCGAAGCACGCCGTGACCTCGTTCAAGCGCTCGGTCCGGTGGGAGCTTTTGCGGCACGGGATTCGAGTGTCCATCATCCACCCCTATAAGGTCGCCACTGAGTTCTTCGACGACTACGCGAAAAGGCCCAATCCGCGACGGATGCTCTCTTCAATGGACATCGCGCGCTATCTTGTCGCGGTCGCGGAGAGGAATCCCTTGAAAATTGTGTTCTTTGCTACCCTGAATTTTATGAAGCGGATTACTTGCCTTTTGCGCTTCTGAGCCTATTTCTTGAACAGCCACATTTATATATGCGACCGCCTCCCCGCCACGTCTATGCTAAGTGATAAGCTGCACCAAGTGCTCCTCGGGGGCAAGGATTCCTTCACTGACATCATCGGCCAGGAGCGCGTGAAGCGCGAACTGCGCAGCGCCCTGATTTCTGAGCGCAATATCATCCTCGTTGGGCCGCCAGGCATTGGAAAAACGACGCTCGCGAAGAACATCGCAAAGGTTGATCACTCGCTTAAAAATTTTGTAAGAATCCTAGGCTGCCCTGATTTGACCGTTGAGGATATCTTAGGCGACATCGACCCCGTACGGGCGCTCCAGCACGGGCCGCTCTCGCTCGAGGCGTTCCAGAAGGGAAAAATCTTCAAGGCTGATAAAGGCCTGCTGTTCTTCGACGAGCTCAACCGCTGCCCGGAGAAGCTGCAGAACGCATTGCTCCAAGTGCTTGAAGAAAGGAAGGCGACGATTGGTGCGTATACGGTTGACTTCGATGTCGACTTTATCTTCATCGGCACCATGAACCCTGAGGACAGCTCGACTGAGAAACTGAGCGACGTGCTCCTTGACCGCTTTGACGTGATTTCCATGTCCTATCCTGATTCTGAGATGGACGAGCGCAGCATTGTTACGGAGAAAGGCAAGAAGATGGCTGACGTTCCCGCGCCTGTGCTCACGCTGATTGTGCGCTTCGTGCGGACCCTGCGCCGCGGTGACGACCTCGAGAAAAAGCCGTCAGTGCGCGCGACGCTCGGTCTGTACGAGCGCAGCCAGGCTAACGCGCTCCTTTCCGGCCGCAAGAAAGTGGAGCTGGATGACGTCAAAGCCGCGGTGACGAGCGTTCTGAGCCACCGCATCCGCCTCAAACCCTCCTTACGATATGTAGAGAGCCCCGCCGAGTACGTCGAGAAGAAGTTCAGCATGCTGGACCTCTCCGGACTCGAGGACTCCAAGGAGGGCGGGTGACTACTCCGTTGACATAGAAGGCATCACCGAGATGCACGACCCCGAAGGCGAACGCGCCGAAGGGGATTTCGACAGCAAAGAACTGCGCTCTGTGATGCAGCAGGAGCAGAAAGCGGTTGACGAGGGAAAGCTCATCGCGGAGTCGTTCAACCAGGGTCTCTCAGCGTTCAATCCTGACATTATGTTCGAAAATCTCGTCAACAATTATTCTATGGCGAAAAAGATGTACGGCGAAACGCTGATTCGTCTCATGTCCGGCTATGACTCTTCGTATCTCGAACGCAACATCAATATCCCAGAGTTCAAGCGGGAGCTCAAGAAAAAACTGATTGAGAAACTCGACGCGCTCAGGGACAAGGGTCTGCTCGATAATGACCTCGCAGTCACAGAGCAGGGCGTGAACCTCGCCTCATTTGTGCTGTTCTCGCAGGAGCTCGACAAGCTCATGCCAAAGGGCACATTCGGAGAGAAGGAGCACCTGGAGATTTCTCATTACGGCGAGAAGATGGATTACCGCGGCTTCAAGAAAGGAGACCGGTACAAAGACATCGACATCAAGCGCACGCTCAAAATGGCCATTCGGCGCGGGCATAGCGCGATTGCCGGCGGCGATTTGATTACCGCCCAGCGCCAGAGCAAGGGAAGAGTGCACCTCATTTACGCGCTCGACGCCTCTGGCAGCATGAAAGGCAGGAAAATCGACATGTGCAAGAAAGCGGGCATCGCTTTGTGCTTTAAGGCGATTGAGCGCAAGGATAAAGTGGGACTGCTGGTGTTTGGCTCTGAGGTGAAAGAGGAGGTTGAGCCCACAGATGATTTCCCGCGCCTGTTGCGCCGCATCACACAAATCCGCGCGTCGCGGCAGACTGATTTCACAGGAATGCTTCGGCGCTGCCTTGAGCTGTTTCCGAAAGGAGATGTCAGCAAACACCTTTTGATTCTCACTGACGCGATGCCGACCGTCGGGGACGACCCGCAAAAGCAGGCGATTGAGGAAGTGGCGAAACTGCGCAACGCTGGCGTCACGGTGTCGCTCATCGGCATCAATTTGGACACCGAGGCGCGCGGGTTCGCGGAGCGGCTCACAGCGATTGGGGATGGAAAACTCTATATAGTCCGGCATTTGGAAGAATTGGATACCATCGTGCTCGAAGATTACTATGCCCAATCCTAGCGTTCTCGCCTTCGTCGACACCCACGGCGCGGTTTCTTCTGAGCTGAAGAGGAAGATTCGCAAGGAGAAGCCTGACGCTGTTGTCTGCGCTGGCGACTTCACCATCTTCAGCAGGGAGATGGAAAAGAAGCTCAGGGAGATTTCTAAATTGCATAAGAAGGTGTTTCTCGTCCATGGCAACCATGAGCATCGGGGAGAGGTCGCGCTCCTGTGCAAGAAATATAACGTTCGGTTCATCCACCAAAAAGTTGTGATGTTCGGAAAGATTGTTTTCGTCGGCTATGGCGGAGGCGGGTTCGCGCAGCGCGACCCTACTCTGGAAGAATGGACAACAGAGATTAAAAAAAAGGTTCGCGCGTACAAGAAGAAAGGAAAATCCATCTTTGTCGTCGCGCATGCGCCCTTCTACAAGACAGCGCTGGACAAATTGTATGGGAGCTATCTTGGAAGCAAGAGCCTGCGAAAACTTATTCTCGCGGTAAAGGCGGATTTCGCGGTGTGCGGCCACTTCCACGAGAACGCCGGGAAAGAGGATAAGATTAGGCAGTGCCGGGTTTTGAATCCTGGGGCGAAGGGGCTAATGGTATCTTTGCGAGAGCCGGGCGAAGGTCATCGAGATAGCGTCCGCGATTGACATACCACGGAACGAGCACGCCTCCCCGCTCTACAAATTCTCGTTGGTAGGTATCATTGATGGGACCATCGCCTCGCCGAATGACCTCCTCCCTACCCTAAAGGGATAGGGTATCCTATGCGACGGCGTGATGCTCGTTCTGGTTCTTGATGTAGTTCTCGACTGTTGAGAGTTCGTTGTAGCCGACGGTGACGGCACAGCCACCTGCGCTCCACAGATGCCCGCGGGGTAGCCGGAGGCGGCTCCGCTCGTGATTCTTGAAGAAGTGATATGCGGAGCCTCCCTTTAGGAGCATGAGCGCTTTCGAATCGGTCATGCCCCGCGGGAGCGTGACGAGCATGTGCACGTGTTCGGGCATGACCGACAGGAGGTGAATCTCGATGCCGTGGCGATGTGCGACCTTGCGGATGGAAGCCTCTGCGATGTTTTTCTGCTTGAACTTGCCGAACATTTGGTAGCGATATTTCGTCGCCAGAACGATGTGCCAGAAGTTGATGCCCACTTTGTGGGAAAAGGTTTTTAAGGTCTGAAAGGTCTGTTCCATGGTTGTCCGTCTCCACGGGCAAAGCTCACGCTATCTCTGACTGAGATACTACGTGGCGCAGCTTCGACCGCCAGCTTGCTGGCGGCGAAGCCGCCACAAAAACTTTTCTATAGAACTCGACCTAAAGGTCGGGGAATTAAACCCTTAGCTCGCTACGCTCGCATTAACATGATTGGAGTACATCACAAGAACTGAAGTCCACTGGCTTGCCCCTCTCAGATGCGTCGCAAGATGTAGCCCAAAGAAGTTTTCCCAGACAGGGTCTAGATAATCGTGAATCGGAACAGGGCTGACGTATCTCTGCTGCAGGGCGTTCACGACGGTCACGACGTCAGGGCCTGCTCGATAGACCCTATGAACGAACGTCGCGGGTTGGCCATCACCCAACAGTTCTACACGGCCGTTGCTTTCCCTGAACTCGAATCTTAACCGGCCACTCGGCTCATCGAACTGGACTCTTTTGAGACCGAGGCCTTCGAGACTCTTCTCAATATGCCTCATTGCCACCGGGCGTTCGACATCGTCAACATGGAGTTTAGGCCCTCTCGAAGTGTATAGTTCCCCAAGAAGGTCATCTATGGCGGGCCTGCTCCTAATTGCGGCTTGGATATCCTCTGCTAGCGACATGTAAGAAGGAGAGTGGCTCTTCTTTTTAAGCTTTTTGCTACCAGATAGTGGTTATTATAGAGCCTGCAACGTTTATATATCCATCAGCGGTTTCCATCGCTATGATCTGCCTCGGCATTGAAAGCACCGCGCACACGTTCGGCTGCGGGATTGTGACGGACAAGAAGGAAGTCCTAGCGAACGTCCGCGATGTGTATACGACGACTAAAGGGGGCATCATCCCCGCGCAGGCTGCGGAGCACCACGTTGAATGCTTTGATCGAGTGATTAAAGAGGCGCTGACGAAAGCCAAGCTCTCGATGAAAGACATTGACTTGATTTCCTTTTCTCAGGCGCCTGGCATTGGACATACGCTTCGGATTGGCGGATTGGTTGCTCGCTCTCTCGCTGTCTTGCACAAGAAACCTTTGGTGGGTGTCAACCACTGCATCGCGCATCTCGAGATTGGAAGAATGTTGACTCCTGCAAGGGACCCCCTATTGTTGTATGTGTCCGGAGCCAACACCCAAATTATCGCCTATGACGGCGGGAAATACCGCGTGTTCGGGGAGACGCTCGATGGCGGCCTTGGAAATTTCCTGGATTCCTTCTCTCGCGAATTGGGGTTGGGATTCCCCGGCGGCCCGAAAGTCGAGGCGCTGGCGAAAGGCGGAAAGCAGTACATCGAGCTTCCGTACGTCGTCAAGGGCATGGACGCGAGCTTCGCTGGCATCTTGACGAATCTGAAACAAAAATTGGAATCTGGAAAATACACTCATGAGGATATGTGTTATTCGCTCCAGGAGACCGTGTTCTCGATGATGGTCGAAGCGACGGAACGCGCAATGGCGCATTGCGGCAAGAAGGAACTGCTGCTCGGCGGCGGGGTAGCGTGTAATAAGCGGTTGCAGGAGATGTGCAGGATCATGTGCGAGGAGCGCGGCGCGGTTTCTTACGCCCTGCCCAACGAGTTCAACGTCGACAACGGCGCGATGATAGCGTGGCTTGGCATCATCATGCACAAAGCGGGAATCACAACGCCGATTGAGAAGGCGCGCATTGACCCGTATGAGCGCACGGACGACGTTGTTGTGACGTGGCGCTAGAAAAAAGAAAGAAAAAATTACTTGCTCAATTCTTCCATCTTCTCCTTGATACCCTGGAGCTCCTGCTCAAGCTCTTGCTTGTACTCCTTGAGCATTCCGAGTTTCTCTTCCTTTGTCAGGTACTGCCTTGGGGCACAACTGCCGCTTCCGCTTCCACATCCGCAACTCATTTTTGGTCTCCGTCCGCTATCGGGGGTAGATATCGGACAACCGATAGATAGAGGGGGCTTCTATTTAAATGTATCGGTTATGCGATATATCTGTGATCCTTCCGAGGCTAACGTTTAAATAATCAGACCCATAAAAGAGGGAATATGACCTGTTGCGACATGAAAGGATTCCTCAGCTTCCTCGTGCTTCGCTTTATCAGCCACAAGGAGATGTCCGGTGAGGACATTCGCAAGGAGCTGGAGAAGAGGAAAGGCACGAAGCCGAGCCCGGGCACCATCTATCCCGTTCTCAAGCATCTCCAGGAGCAGGGCTTCATTGAGCCTGTTGACGCGAAAGCTAAAGAAAAGAAGTATCGCGCAACTGCAGCTGGCAAGAAAGAGGCGAAGGAATCCACGAAGAAGTTTATTTCGTTATTCTGCTGCATGGGCGACGAGTTCCATCACCACTAGCGCTTCTTCACTTTCTGCACCGGGTTCTCCGGCACCAGAATCCAGAACAAGACGTACGCCAGAATGCCGAATCCCACGCTCATAATCGTAATCAGAATCGTGAAGACCCGCACCCAGACCGGGTCCACATCAAGGTGCTCGGCGATGCCGCCGCAGACTCCAGCGATGACACGGTCCTGCCTTGAGCGATAGAGCTTCTTTGCCATGTCAAAAACCGCGGATGATATTCCGTAGCCTCCCGTTTTTGAGCAGGTTCGGAAATCGCTCGTATTTTTCAGAGTCTAAGCCGATTTCTGCCATCTTACTTCTTTGTCAGGTAGAGCGCAACGCCGAGGCAAACAACGCCTGAGATGATGAGCGCAGCGTGCAAGGGAAGGAAATTTCTCAGATAGACGACTCCTCCCGCGATGACGAAAAGCACCCCGACCATCAGGAACAGGAGCATGATGACGTAGAGCGTGAAGCCGCGCTTCAAGCGCTGGACTTTCTCCGCGACCAGCTCCTCAACATGCTCTGCGAAATCGCGGATCGCCTGCTTTGCCCTGCCGAGGAGGTCGAACGCTGTAGCAATCTTGCCCATAAGGCCTTGTTTCTCTTCGTTTTTTGCCATATCCTTATTCAAGGGAGCGGAGTATAAAAAAGTAGCGAAAAAAAAGGATGAACATTAGATTGAACTGGTGAGGGGGGTAGCTAAGGGCTTAACCTGCATAATGCGCATTCCGCGACTATAAGGCATAACAATCTCGCCCGTGCAGTACTCCTTAGCGATCCTATCTAGCCCGCCTAAATACGCCCTCAAAACATCCGTACCCTTATGCGGTTGAGTTGTTATCCTGTGCTTAGAGGTATCATGAAATACTGCCAGATTCCCAAGCGCCCCTCTCGCATATAACGCCTCGAATTCAGGGATTCTAAGACGGCTTCTGCTATCAAAGAAGACCATTCCGAAAGAAGTGCCTGCAGGCAAGCCACCAATGTATTCTAATGACCCCGATAGATGTGATTCTACGTAACGCTCTAATCCCGCTGATCGGAATGCCGCGTTAGCAGTTCGGTATTTTTGTTCGTCGTTATCGACAGTAACAACTTTGCCAAATCCATTTTTAGCCGCTGCAGACGCCAGAGCAAGCGTGCCTAACCCTGTATCAGTTCCAGTCTCCAGTATCAGTTCAGGCTTAAACGACAAGACTAACGCGTGCAACATCAGCAAGGATTCTAATTCAGTGCCGCTGTGGGTAAGAGCGTGGAACAACTCTGCCCGTTCCTCTGGGACGTGGTCACCAACGCCAGACTCTGGAAAAATCGGCATAGCAGGCAAGCCAAGAAACCTTAAAACATGCGACCATTCTGCAGGCTGTTCTCTTCCCATCTGTCACTAGAAGCGAACATTTATTTATTAACATTTCTAAGAGGGTTTACTATTAAATGGTTAATGATTAATAACTAAGCACCGCTCATATTAATTTCCTACCCGAACTGTGACAATCCCGTCTGCTTCTGCGTGGAGATGATGTCCTCGAAACTCTTGTTCTGGAAGCTGAGGATGGCGTCAGCGATGGGCTTGATTTGCTTCTCGAGGTAATGTTCGTAGTCCAAAGGAGAGGGGTTCTTCTCGAGCGGCTCGGGTCCGTTCGTGGTCATGACATACTCGATGATGCCCGGCAGCTCGCGACCGAGCTTGCGCGCTGCCTTGATGTGCGGCGGCGTTGTTTTCGTGTACTCTGAAACGTCCTTGCGAATGGACTTCTTGTAGATTAAATCCTTGTCCATCTTGCCCTTGCGCAGCTCCGCGACGAAATTGCGGACGTACTGCTCAATGGGCTGGCCGTGGAAGATATGCTCGAGCAGGCCCATCTGGAACGTCTTCGCGACGGTGGTCCAGTCGCGGCGCACGAACTCGAGGCCGACGATGACCATCTCTTCCTTGCCATCTTCTTCAACGAGACCGGCGTACCGTTTCTTCGCGCCCTCTTCGCTGTTGCGCACGCGCGGCATGAGGAACTTCTTGAAGACGCGGTCGTACTCCATTTGCAGGAAGGATTCCCTATTGTAATGCTTGCGGATGTAGGCCGCGAAGAATGCGTTGATGTACTCCTCGAGCTCTTTTCCGATGCGCTCGGCTGTCGCGGGGTCGGATCCGGGAGCGTCGATGAATAAACTGTCAGTGTCCGCGTAGATAACGTCGTAGCCCTGTTCACGAACCTTCTCAGCAGCCAGCTTGTTGAGGAATTGCCCGAAATGCGTGATGGCGTTCGCGAGCTCAATGTTGTAGAAACGGCAGTGGGGGTTCGCAAGGATGCCGAAAAAGGATTGCCCGCAGAATTGCAGCTTGTAGTTCCTCCCTGCAAGGACGGTATGATGCGGCTGCACCTCTACGCAAAATACTTTGCCGTCGTAGGGTTCTTGCGTGATATTGCGATACTTCGAGATATACGGTTGAATACCTCGGTTCTTGTTAATCTGCACACGGTACATCACATACGGAGCTCCCTTGTAGTCGAAGATGTCCTCATAGACGAACCCAAAGAGTCCGAGATGGTGTATGAGCCTGAGTACATCTTCTGCCAGCCCCTTTGAACATGTCGAGTACCTCTGGCCGTTCGCGTTTCCATCCCCTTGCATCAATGTCGCGAAAAGATGCTGCAGAAGGGCGCTGTCAAGTCTGAAGACCCAGGAAGGGATGCGTTTTCCCATACTGCCCATTCCCGCCTCTTTTTCCAGAATTTCGGCCAGAATGTGATTGCAGACGAAGACCCCATTCACATCCAGATGGCAGCGCAGGCCCATCCTTCTTAATAGTTTTTCGATATCTTCTCGCCCTTTCCGGATCTTTTGACTGATCGATACCTTCCGCGAGATGCCCCTCCAAGAAACTTTGCCTGCGTATCTTTTTGGAGTTGTGGTATAGATAAATCCTTCCGAGAGGTACCACCCCAAGAAGGCCAGCCAGTCTTTGATAGCAAAAGTTGCAGGCAGAGAGCTATGCTTGGGGCCTTTCTGGAGCTTACCTTCTTTAGTGCGGAAGGAGATGCCATGTTTTTTGCAGAGTTGGACGAGATCTACGCTTTTTTCCATTTTCCCAGAAATTTTAGTGTGTTTCGGTAGCCAAGCTGGTCCGGTTTGCCTGGCCAGTTGCTCGGCCTCTTTCCAGGTCTGTGTTTTTCCATCAGAAACCAAGAAGCGGTGATTAGGTGTCACCAGGAAATCCACTGAACCAGACGCCAGCCTAATCATCTTGCCTTTGTAGTCATAGGCAAATGTCTTTACAACGGGGTGTAGCTCTGCATTTCCCGTCTTGGGATTGAGGCTGTAAACCTTCTCACCGACACGAACCTCCTTGATGTTTTTAATGCCCTGTTCGGTCATGATTTGGGTGTCAGCAGAGAAACAGTTCATCAAGATTTTGATAGCCTGACTCGCGAGCAGGTCTTTTCTTTTCTTGGCGGCGTCGCGCTGCTCCCAGAGCTGCTGGATAAGCTGGGGAAGGATGCCGTTCTCGTTGCGGAAATGCGCGCCGTTGGGCGACTCGATGAGTAGTTCCTTCTCCGCTTGCGGAAGCCTCGCGTATTTCTCCTTCGGAATAAAGTTAAGCGGGTCGATGTTGAAGGTGCGGATGATGCTGGGATACATACTCTTGAAGTCCAGGACGACAATCGTATCATAGACTCCGGGCTTTGACTCCATGACAAAGCCGCCCTTGATGCGCTCCTCGCGGTCGTTGATAATCGCCGTAGGCGCGACAATTTTCTGCTCCTTGAGCGCGCGGAGATAGAGGGAGTCAAAAGAAGCTATGCTTCCGCTGACGCGGTCAAGCTGCATCCGGGTGAGCATGGAGCGCCGGATACTGAGCTGGAGTACCTTCGACTTTTCGAGGATGTCGTAGACAAGCT
>JAUSJW010000038.1 GCA_030647105.1 Nanobdellota archaeon
TGCCCTCGCGCTTGCGGCGGTACGGTACTGTTCGTATAGTGTAGCTCATTTTTGGATCAACTGCTTCTCTTCAAGGTAGAGCATGATGTGTCTTCGGCTTCTGAAGTAGCCGCCGCTGGCTTTGGTATAGACGTCGCGGAACGTTTCGGTGCTGATTTTCTTCGTCTCCTTGAGCTCTTTGAGGAGTCCTCGGAGGGCACGAGCCTTGGTGACCCAACGGGTCTTCCTGCTTACGCGCGAGTATTTCTTGCCCTTGCGGCTGCCGGGTCCCTTTCTCTGGCCCCTGCTTTTTTGGTGCTGGATGAAGCGGGCGCGTGAGCGTGAGGTTTCCTGAGTCTTGCGGAAACTGATGGCGCCGCCCTTGATGAGGCCGCCGACATCGTGCTTGGTGATGGCTTCCTTAATCTCTTCGAGTCGCGCGGGGTCGAACCGCACTTTTTTAGGTCCGCACTTCATCAGCTGGCCTGCGAGCCGTTTCTGGACTGTGAGTTTCATGGTTCTTTCCTAGTAAGGACCTTGTCCTTTTCTTTCTTTTCAGCAAGCGCCTTTTCCTCGTCGGTTACCTTTTCGGCGAGTTTGTCTTCTTTCTTGGCCTTCTTCTCCTCTTTCTGGGCGCGATCGCGGCGCTTGAGCTTGTCCTTGCGGGACTGCTTGCGCTGCTGCATCTCACCATCGATCGCCGTCATCGCGGCGTCGGAATCCTTGACATTGATAATCTTAACGCCCAGTTCCTTGGCCTTCGCGATGAGCTCCTTGCGGCGCTTCATGCCAACCTTGAGCAAAACAGCTCCCTGGGTCTTGACGTCAAGGCGGGCGATCTCTTCGACTGTCGCGACTTGAATGGGCCAAAAGCCGGAAAAGTGCATGCCGCGCACGTCGCGGGGAGAGCCGTAGCCCGGTGATACTTCCTTGGCGTAGCCCTTCAGGTGCAAGCGCATCTTGCTGTCGATGCCCCTCGGCTTTCGCCAATGCCTCGAGATGCACTTGAGGATATGGAAGTCCTGCTGCAGGAACTCAGGTTTTCTGCGCTTGGTGGATTTTCGGATAGCGAGATGCTTGTTCATTCGGACACCCCTTTGCCGTCTTTGGACGTGATGTAAATCCCGTCTTGGAAGATGCGCGGGTCGAATCCCGGCCTGCGCATGAGCTTTTCGATATCAGAGGCCACTATTCCGGCGGTCTCCTTGTCGGCGCTCTCCACCGTGATAATCAGACCTTCTACTTTCACGGCGGCGCCAGCCTTGAGGTTGAGCGTGCGCGGGAATTTCTCTCCGAGGAAGTTCTTGACGATAAACTGCGTTCCAGACACTTGCACGGTCATGGGGAAGTGGCTGGCGCAAATCTTGAGCGTGTACACGTGCCCTTCGTCAGCGCCGCGGACCAGGTTGCGGACATGCGCGTCATGGGTGTAGAGCATGCGCTTGAAGTTCTTCGTCGGGCGCTGCGTGTTCATGACAATCTCGCCGTTCTCAACAGAGACGCCGAGCATCGGGTGGGCGATCTCGCGGGAGACCTCTCCCTTCTTGCCCTTGATGCGCAGCACGTTCTGGCTAAAGCTAGCCGTCTGCCCCTGCCGAAGCGGGATGCGCGTTTCCAGTCCTTTGGGTGATGTCATGGTTAGTAGCAGTAGGCGATGATTCTTCCGCCGATGTGTTTCTCTTTGGCCTTGGCGTGGTCCATCAGACCCTCGACAGTAGAGAGTACGAGGATGCCCATATCCTTTGACGGCAGGTAGCGCTTCTCCCATTTGGTGAACGTCGCTGTCTGGAGCGGGAACCTCGGCTTCACAACACCTACTCTGTTGATGGTGCCGGAGAGCTGGACAATAAGCAACTCCTTTATTCCTTCTTTCTTGGCGGTGAACTCCTTGACATACCCGAACTTTTTCAGGATGCCGAGGACGTTCTTGATGAGCTTCGAGCTGTCAACCGTGCACTCTTTGCGTCCCAGCTTCTCGTGCTGGTCGATGCGGGAGAGCGCGTTTGCGAGGGTGTCGTTGAGGGTCATGTGTTCACCTAGGAGTATTTCTTGAAGCCTATTTTGGTCGCGATTTCGCGGAAGCACTGGCGGCAGACGTTGATGCCGTACTTCCCGATGTGCGCGCCGTTCCGCCCGCAGCGCTGGCAGGGGTGTTGGCTCGAGCCACAACTCCGCTTCTTGGGGGCGTTGTGCTTGATATATTTTTTGAGTTTGATAGGCTTATTCTTGAGCTGCCTGAAGACCTTTTTGTAATTGCTCGTGGTCATTTTATTCACCCACGGCTACGCCGTATGCTTCCTGGAGGAAGGCGATGGCCTCTTCCTTTTTGATGACGTGCTTCTGTCCCACTTTCGCTTGCTGGACTCTCCTGCGCTTGACGCGGAAGCCGCGGCGCTCGAGGGTGAGGCACACTTGCAGTCCCATGATGCCAATTTTCGGGTCGTACTTGACCTCAGGAATGTCGATATATTCGTGAATGCCGAACGCGATGTTTCCGGAGTTGTCAAAGCAGTCCGGGCTCAGCTTCTTGTCTTTCGCTTCAATGAATCGGGAAAGGAGCTTTTTGACCTGCTCGCCGCGCAGAGTCAGCTTGCAGCCGATGGGCAGTCCTGGGCGCAGTCCCCACGCGGGAATTCTCTTGGTCGTGATAGTCTTCACAGGTTCAATCCCTGTAATTGCCTTGAGGAGCAGCACCGCTTTGTCCAGCTTGTTCTGGTCCTTCCCTGTGCCGATGTTCAGGGTCAGTTTCTCTATCCGAATCTGTTTCATGGGATTCATGCTTCCACACTGATGAGTGCCTTCTTCTCTCCGATGACAAAGGCGTATCTTCGCTTGGTCTGGTTCACTTCATCGCCGACCTTGTAGACAATGACTCTTCCCAGGACATCCTCGACTGTGCCGAGCTTGCCCAGGCTCTTTCCGCCGACGAGGAAGATGACGCTGCCCTTGGCGAGCGGGAGGTGCTGAGCCAGTGTCTTCTTGCCCAGGTCGTAAATCACGGTGTCGCCGACCTTGTACTGCGTGTCCTGCGTCAGCAGGTTTCTGCCGTCGGAGCAGTTGAGCTGAATCTTGCCCTTGTAGAGGCTCTTGTTGAGGATTTTGAGCGGCTTGATGGCCGATTCCTCAGCGGAGATGGCGAGCAATTTGAGCTCTCCATGGGCGTCGAGGAGCATGCGCCACTGCTTGCCGAGCGAGGGCACGCAAATCACGTCGAAGAGTCCGACGATGAACTTGTTCTCCTTGCGTCTCACGCCATCAACGAGTACGTCAGTCGTGTGCAGCAGATGCGTAATCTCGCGCTTGGTCTTTCCGAGACCCAGAGAGACAAGCACGAGGGCGAGAGGCATGCCTCTGTCCAGGCTGTGCGTTCCCGGGGACGGCCTGAGGATATACTTGGTAGCCTTCTTCCTGCGCACCGGCCAGGTGCGAGGCGCCGCGATCGTCTTGATGTGATTTTTTACCATGATATCACTTCCTGCGTTCCAGGATTGCCTGGCGCTTCTTGTCATCCATCTTGAGTTCGATGATTAGGAGATTCGAGGGCTGGAACCACACCATCGCGCGGTTGCCGTCCTTTCTCTGGAGGGTAATGCCGGCGATGCGCGCTTTGCATTTGCTAAGGTCCACTTCCTCAATCTTGCCTGTCTTGCCTTTGAATTGTCCGCGCATGATTTTTACGGTGTCTCCCGTTCTCAGGCCGAGGCTGCGAGTGCTGTGCTTCACGCGCAACTCCTTGGAAAGGTGCGATGAGACAAACTTCCGTTTGATGTTCAGGGGAGCCTGGAATCTGTACTTCCTCTGCTTTCTCGGCTGCTTGCTCGCCTTCCAATCCGGTGACCAGGTTTTCATTTCAGTTCACGTTTATACGACGATTGTCGCTATCTTTGCCAGGTTTCCCCAGCGCTCGATGGCCTCTTTCGCCACCGGGCCTTTGATGAGTGTGCCTTTGGGATTCGCTTTGTCATCCTTGACGATGACCGCGGCGTTGTCCTCGAACTTCACGCGCATGCCGTCAGGCCTTCTGAACGCCCTTCTCTGCCGCACGATGACAGCGAGAGCCGTCTGCTTTCTCAGCTCGGGCTTTCCGCGGACGATGGAGACCATGATGAGATCGCCGATACCTGCGCAGCCCATCCTGCCCTTTACCATCTTTCCGCCCTTAACGCCGTAGAGCTTGACGATTTTCGCGCCGGAGTTGTCGCAAGTCGGAATCCAGGCCCCAAAGTTGAGGCCCTTCGTCATGTTCGCTTTAATTGCTTGCATGGGTCTTCTCCTCCTTTTCCTTGGTCTCCTTTGCTTCTTCCTCGGCCGCGCGCTTCTTGCCCGCTTCGAGGGCCTCCATGCGCTGCGCGAATCCTTTCTCCTTTCCGAGCTTCTCGACAATCATGAAATTCTTGGTTTTTGACAGCGGCCTGCACTCGCGGATGCGCACGATGTCGCCCTCTTCAGCGCGGATGCTCTCGGGATTGTGCGCCTTGACGCGCGTTCTGCGGGTCGTGTATCGCTCGTACTTAGGCAAGTCGACTCGCCTGCCCCATTCGACCGTCGCGGTCTTCTGCATCCTTGCGGAAATGACTGTACCTTCAAAGCTCCTGCCTCTTAGGCTGATTCCGCGTTTTTTGTCCGTTGTCATTGCTTCACCGATTTCTTGATGCGTTCCTCAGGTTTCCCGACGAGCAGGCGGCCTTCGACCGCCGTGTTCTTTTCAGGGAACCGGAACGTGTGATCCTTCTTGACCCATCGGGTCTCCTTCCCGTCATCTTCGATGACGAGCAGGTTTCGGGTCTCGTCTACGACCCGTCCTTTCTTTCCTTTTCCTTCCACTTCGACCGCGAGGCCGATGAGTTCGCCCTGCGCGAAGCTCATCTCGCCCTCATCGCATCACGAGCGCGTCCGGCGGGAAGCCCAGCTCGATGAGGAAATCGCGCACCCGGGCAACGTGATTGCCCTGGAGCTCGATTTTTCCTGCCTTCGCCGTGCCTCCGCACGCGAGTTTCGACTTGAGCTTCTTCACCAGGTCGTCGATGTCGATTTCCTTGGTGTCGATGCCGGAAACCACCGTGTATTTCTTGCTGAATTTTTTGCTCTCGAGAGCAATGGTGATTTCCTGGTCTTCCTTGGCGATGGATTCCCAAACGCCAAGCTCTTTTGGCAATCCCGTGATGGGGTCGATTTCAACCATCCTTGGGAACTGCCTCCTTTCTTTGGTGGATGAATGTGAGGATGCGGGCGACGGTCCTGCGCATCTGCCGGATCATGCCGGGGTTCTTGGGGGCGCTGCCCGACGCTACCTGGCTATTGGCCTTGATAAGCTCGAACTTCAGCTCGGAGAGCTTCTTATTCAGCTCCTCGGTGCTCAGTGCCTTCAGGTCGCGTGTTTTCATGGGGCTGTGACCTCAGCGTCAGGAGCAGTCGCTTCAGCCTTCTTCTCGTCGGCTGCCTTCTCCTCTGACTTGCCCTCTTCTTTCTTCTTCGCGACGCGCTTGCGGGGAGCGGCCTTTTTCTTCGGCTTCTCTTCCTTGACCTGCTGCTCAGCGGCGGGCTCAGCCTTCGTCTCGCTGTCCGTCGCCTTTTCAGCAACTTGTTCCGCCGTCGGAGCGGCCTCGGTGGGCTGCTCGAGGAAGGTAATCTTGTCAGGCAGGATGGTCTCGGGAGGCATGATGCTCACCTTGACGCCGACAACTCCCGCTTTAAGCTGTGCCTGCTTGTGCGCGATATGCACTCCAGTCAGAGCGATGTCTCCGCACTTCTTGAGGTAGCCCTGGTAAAATCGCCAGGATTTCGCTCGAGAGCTCGGGATTTTTCCGGACATGATGATTTCAATGCCCATGCCGCCCGCGTTCATCACTTCAGTCATGACGCGGTGCGCGATGCCCTTGAACTTGCTGATGCCGAACCTCTCCAAATAAGAGCAGATGCGCTCGGCCATGATGTTCGCGTCCAGACTCGGGTTTCCGACGTCCGCGATTTCAATCTGAGGGTTCTCGAGGTTGAAGCGCTTCTTCAGCACTTTCGTGAGCTGCTTGATACTCTGCCCCTTCCTGCCGACGATGATGCCGGGCCTTGAGGAGTAGATAACCACCTTCTCGCCGAGAGGGGTGCGCTGAATCTTAGTCTTGCTGTGCTCAGCTCCTTTAATGCTCTGGCTGATGAACTCCTCAATCAGGCATTCCTTCATGTTCGCCGCGACAAACTTGCGCTCAATCATGGTGCACCTTTCTTGCCGCTGGCGGTTTTCTCTTTCTTCTCAGTCTTAGGAGTGTCCATCTTATGTTCCTTCGTTTCCTTTTGCTCGTCTTTTCCAGTCGCCGCTTTTTCTTTTTTATCGTTCTTCTTGGCCTTTCCCTTGTCATCGGATTTGCCCTCTGCGAGGACAACCTCTACGTGGCAGCGCTTGGCTTTGATGCGCCTTCTCCTGCCATATCTCCACGAGTTGCCGCCGTCCTGGGCCGCGATGTGGAGCACGACGAGGTTTCCGGTGTTGAGACCCTTGAACTGCGCGTTCGCCTCGGCGGACTCAAGCAGCGCGAGGAGCTGGGTCGCGGCCTTCTGCGGGAACCTTCCGGGTCCAAAGTGGCCCTTGCGGTGGCCGAGCGCGTTCGTGAAGCGCGTGAACTTGATAGGCACCTTCAGCGCCATGGTCTCGCGCAAAATCGTCTTGGCTCTTGCCAAGGACTTGCCACGAATCTGGTTTCCTATCATGATGCACTGCTTGAAGGAGAGTCCCATGCCTTCTCCGAGCGCCTGCGCGGTGTGCTCCTTGGCCAGTGTGTGCGTGTAGTGGTAGGTCATGGTGTTTATTTGACAGCGACGTTCGAGCTGCTCTTGGTTGCGCCAAGGCCCGGTGCGGAGTGTGTGACATGTTTTCTTGTGAGCGAAAACTCGCCGAGGTAGTGCCCAATCATTTCAGGCTGGACTTCGACCGGGAAGAACTCCTTTCCGGTGTAGACTTTGATAATGGTTCCGACCATGGAAGGCAGGACAACCAGGTCCCTGCAGTGGGTTCTGATGTCGGGGTCCTTCGCGCTCACTTTCTTGAGGACGACTTTCTGCTCATGGCGCATGCCTCGGGTCAAGCTGCGTCTCGCGCGAGAGGGCAGCATCTGCGCAATCTCCGAGATGGAGAGGGCTTGCAGCTCATCAAGCTTCTTTCCCCGATAGGTGAATTCTTTCTTGGCCATCGTGATTACCTCTTCCTGCCCGTTCTTCGCGGGGCGATCTTACCGACCTTTCTACCTGCAGGGTAGCCTCTTCCGGATTGGTGCGGCCTTCCTTTGGTATGGCTGCCCTTTCCGCCGAAGGGGTGCGCGACAGCGTTCATACTCGTAGCGGACACGCTCGGGTAGAACTTGTTCTTCGCTTTGGCCTTGTGGAACGCGAATCCCGCCTTGAGCAGCGGCTTCTCAGGTCTTCCGCCCGCTGCGGCGGTTCCGATGATGGCTCTGCACTTGGCGTTGAACTGCTTCTCCTTCTTGGAGGGCAGTCTGACTGTTACAGTATCAGGAGTCTTAGCGACGATGCGCGCGGCAGAGCCTGACGTTCGGGCATAGCGTCCGCCGTCTCCAGGCCTGCCTTCGATGTTGAAGATAGCCATGCCTTCAGGAATGTCAGCGAGCGCGAGGACATTGCCGGGGGAAAGCTCCGAGCCTTTTCCGTAGCTCAGGTTCTCGCCGATGCGTACGCCCTCGGGAGCAAGGGTAAGCGCCTCTTCATTACCATACTTGACAACCATGAGTGGGGTGCTGTGACCCTGGCTCTTGATGAAATCCTCGATAACTCCTGTGCTTCCGTCGGCCATCGCGTTCGGGTGCGCCGCTCTTCCGGCATAGCGGAAGCTCGGAGCGCGGAACGTCGGTGAGCCGCGGCCTCGTCTTTGCGATAGGAGATTTTTACCCATTGTTAATCACTACATCATTCCAAGCTGCGTCGCGATGTCAATCGCCGGCGTCTCAGGGGAGAAGGTAACGTACGCGCGCTTCTCGCCCTTGTTGTTGTTGAAAATATTGACCTTGAGGACCTTGGCCTTGAAGAGCTCTTCGACAGCCTTCTTGACATCTCCCCGTTTCGCTTTCTTGTTCACGACAAAGAGCATCTTGTTCTCTGCTTCCAGCAGGCGGATGCTTTTTTCCGTTGACAGGGGATATTTGATGATGTCCATGGTAATCACAAGTATAGGTTCTCTTTAGCTAGGCGCTCGACAGCTCCCTGGGTCCATATGGTGAGCCTTCCGGGCATGCTTCCCGGCGCGAGCAAATCGACGGTCAGTTTGTCCACGGTAACGACCTGCACTCCTGGCAGGTTGCGCGCGGATTTGGAGAGCGGGCACTCGGTAGCGGTAACGACGAGCGCGCTCTTCTTGGTCTTGTAGCGCCTGCCTCGTAGCTTGCCCTTGCCAGCGCGAATCTTCACGCTCTGGCCTCTTTCGAGGTCGGCTTCAAGGCCGAGGCTGATAAGGAACGCGGACGCGTCCTTAGTTTTTGTGACAGCGTCAATCGAGCTGTCGACGATGAAAGGGTAGGAAGCGGGAACTTTGTGACCGCGCTTTGTCGCGAGCTCCTTGGAAAGGGTCGCCGAAATCGCGCTGCGTAGGGCGAGGTTCATCTCGCGCTTGTTGACTTTCTTGGTCCAAACCTTGAGCGCCTTGGGCGGGTGGGACTGCCTTCCGCCGCGGGTCTGAGGAGCGACAGCGCCCGCCCAGTTGAGGCGCGTTCCGTGCCTGCTCAAAATCTTTCTAGGAGTTCTGGATTGTCCGATACCATAGGTAGTGCGATAATCGCGTCTGCGCTTGCTGACATAGGCGCTGTGCCTTCTGCCAGCTTTCGGCTTCGCGCCGTAGCGCTGCCTGCGCTCGCCCTGCTCCGACTCGACGGCGCGCTGGATGATGTCCTGGCGTATAGGCTCGTTGAACTGCAGGGGCAACTCCATGCTGCCTTTCTTCTGCAAATCCTTGGCGACGAGGTCGAGCTTCATTGTTTGGCCTCGGAGCTGAAGTGCGTGATAGTCGGGGCTTCCTTGGGGATAAGCTTGTCAGGCCGTATCGGCTTGCTCAGCTTGATGAGCCGCTTCTGCGGTCCGCCGACGCTGCCCTTGATGATAACGAACGGGTTCTTGACAACGCCGTAATGCACAAAGCCGCCCTTCTGGGTCGCTTCGGCGGGATTAGTGGAAATCTTGAGAAGCCATTTGTTGTATTCAGTGCGCTGGTGATAGCCCATGTGGCCTGCGTGCGCGACGCGGTACATGACGTGTCCCTGCGCGCTCCAGCCGCCCAAACTTCCAGGCTGCCTGACGGATTTCTCCGACTTGTGGCTGCGCAGCGTTACACCAAATCTTTTGACAGGGCCCTGAAAGCCCCTGCCCTTCGTCACAACATGCGCGTCGAGCAGTTCGCCCGCCTTGAAAACGTCTTGGATGAGGATGTCCTGGCCCAGCTTCTGCTTGGCGAGCGCGAGCTTGTCTTCTTTCTTGCCACCCAATCCCAATTCAAATACTTCAGGCTTCTTCTTGCCGATGCCCGTCAGCTTGGGCTGGGTCTGCACGAGGAGCGTTAAATCATCGAACTGCTCGGCTTCCTTGCCGTGCTTGTTCTTGGGCAGGGAGATGCTTCTCGCAAGCTCCTTGTCGAGATTCTGCGCCATGATTTGAGAAACCGTTTGTGATCCATAATGAGCGTATTGGTAAAATCGAATGCCGATTGCCTTCAGTGGCGGGCACTCAATGATGGTGGCTGGCATAAAAATGTCCTGACCTTTTGTTTTGGAAGTCGGCTTATTATCGGTAACCATAAGGTGGGTCATACCTACCTTATAGCCAGCGAAACCAAGAATGCCAGTTCCTATTCCCCATCCGTGGACGTGGGCGTGCTCGCGACTGGCTCTGACTCTCGGCCAGAACTGCATGCTTCCGTGTCTCGGGTTTCTTCTTTTTCCCATGGGAAAGAGCCCTCTGTTGTCTTGAGGGCCATTGAAACGCCTTTTGCGGAGCTTTTTTGAGAAACAGTACGGTATGCAATGCCTATGCAATGATGCGTGTACTGAAAAGCTCCTTTTCAGGCGGTGTGCAGAGATGTTTGCCGTTGCAAACAGCTCAACTGATAGTTTATGGGAGTCCCGGGGCATTTATAAAGCTTTCGAGGAAGGCTTCAGGAGGCTCCAGAATAGATTTAAAAGTAAAATTCCCCTCCCAGTGGTAAAATGACCTCTGCCGCGCGGGAGACGGGTGACAAAATCATCGAGAGCGAACTGGATTATCATGCGGGCGCAAAAAGCCATGCCAAGCGGATGGATGCCCGGGCATTTGCCGAGAAAAAGGGGTGCCTTGAAGGCCTGACTATCAACCCGAATGGGGCGACCCTTGCGGATCTGCTCTCCCGGACCGTTGTCGTGAACGTGCTCTACGTTCCAGGAGATATCCCCGATATGTATCTTCTCTTAGCCCTCGCCGCCGGGCGACGGGAAGTGGCGCCGGATGATGTGGGGCGCACGCTCGCAGCGATGGACTACGGGAATCTACGGGCCCTCCCTGTCGTGGGCAAAAACGTGGGCGCGCTTCTAGACGCCGAGGGCCACCTCTCTCCTCAAATCTCTCTCGTTTCAGAAAGTCAATTGGTGGCGCGCGTGATGGGGTTCTCGCGAGATTACGTTGCTATCACATCCGGTCAGAAGTCGGCGATTGTGCGGGCCTACGCATCCTTGCGCGCCTGAAATTCCAGCGCCTTAATCTTCTTCACAATCTCCTCATTGAGCGGCGTCGCAATCCCGTGCTTGCGCCCGAGCTCGACGACAGCGCCGTTCAGAAAATCAATCTCCGTGCGCCGGCCCTTGTCCAAATCCGCCCACATGCTGTTCTTGTTCGGACCCAGAGCGCGCAGCCCCGCGAGGAAGTCCTCAATGAACTCTTCCCGCACAACAACTCCCTCTTTCTCAAGAACGGGAATCGCCTCCTGCATAAGCGACACCGCGAGCGCCCGGCATTCCGGCCGCTCTCCGACCTCGATATTGTTAGCCCGATGCAAAGCTCCCGTCGCGTTCAGCCCGACATTCACGAGGAACTTCTTCGCGATGTCCTGCTTGACATCGTCGCTGATAACACAAGGAAGACCCACTGCTTCAAATTTTTCTTTTAAGGGTTTCAATCGTGAACGAAGATTTGAATCAAAGTAGCCGCCAATCACCGTCTTTCCCGCGCCGTGCACCCACACGCTGCCGTCCTCCTTCATCTGCACGCCGATGTACGTCACGCCGCCGACAATCTGGTTCTTTGGGAGATGCTTCGAGAGAGTCTCCTCATTTCCCCAGCCGTTCGACACAGAAACAACGAGCGTCTTCTCACCGACGGCGGATTTCCATTGCGTAATTGCCCGTTCAGTATCTTGCGACTTGGTGCAAATCAAAATAAAATCTGCCTTTCCATTGAGTTCAGAAGCGTCAGAGACAACCGAGACTTTTTTTCTTAAGGGAAGCTTTCCGTCGAGAACGATTCCATTTTCTTTTAAGAATGCAAGTCGTTTCCCTCTCGCAGCAATAACTGCTCCTTCCAAGCTTCCCAAGATGGTTCCGATAGGCCCCGCGCCGACGACAAGAATCATGCGATCACAATCGCGGGCTTCGAGGGAGAGGCGCTCTTCGCCTTCGCTTCCTTGCTCTCGTCCGCGCTCTCGACGATAATCTTCGCCTTGAAGAGCCCGAGCAGGTGCTCCGCTCCGGATTTGAGCAGCGCCAGTTCCTGGCCCTGTGTCAGGAGCGTCTCAGGCATGCGCGCGGGCTCCTTCACCATCGCGGGAATCACTTTCATGATGTCCTGCCCGTGCGTCCGCAGCTCCTTCTCGTCCATGCACACCGAAATGAGCTGCTTCATGTCGCGCGTCTTCTCCATCTCCTGTTTCAGCAGGCCATACAGCTTGTATTTCCACACGGGGCTGACGATAAGCGTAATCTTCCCGGGCTGCGCCATCTTAGTCAAATCAAGCACGCGCCGGATGTCGCCCGCCACAGCGTCGAGCATCGCTTCCTGCGCCTCCGCCTCGAGGTCAATCTTGCTCTCGTCGAACGCCGGCCACGAGGCGAGCGAACACAGCCCTTCACGCCCCAAAAGTTCCCACATCTCCTCCGCGACGTGCGGCGCGAAGGGGCAGAGCAGAACCGACAAGGCTCCGACAGTCTCGCGGTAGGTCTTCTCGTGGACAGGCTTTTCGGCGTATTTTGAGAGGTCGTTGACGAGTTCCATCAAAGCGCCGATGGCGAGGCTCAGCCTGAACGTTTCGATGTGCTCAGTCACTCTCTTAATGGTCTTGTGCAGTTTTGAGAGGATGTGATTTTCGCGCGAGCCTTTTTCAGGGGCGAACGCGGGCATCTCCTCAGCGAGTCGCAGCACGCGGTTAAGGAACCGGTAGCTGCCTTGTACGCCCGTGTCCGACCATTCGAGTTCTTTCTCAGGGAGCGCGGTGAAGAGGATGAACACCCTGGCTGTGTCAGGGCCCATCTTCGCGATGATTTCGCCCGGGTCCACGACGTTGCCAAGGCTCTTTGACATCTTCGCCCCGTCTTTGACGACCATGCCTTGCGTCAAGAGGCGCGTGAAGGGCTCGTCGAACTCCAGCATGCCAAGGTCGCGCAGCGCTTTTGTGAAGAAACGCGCGTAGAGCAAATGTAAAATAGCGTGCTCGATGCCGCCGATGTATTGGTCGACGGGCATGAACTTCTGAACTGCCGTCTTGTCGAACGGCTGTTTTGTGTCGTGAGGGCTGCAGTAGCGCAGGAAATACCACGAAGAATCGACAAATGTGTCCATCGTGTCCGTCTCCCGTCGAGACTTGCCACCGCACTTCGGGCACTTCGTGTGTAAAAAGGAGTGCGATTTTTCAAGAGGATTGCCCTCGCCTGTGAACTCCGCGTCTTTAGGCAGGACAACGGGCAAGTCTTTCTCAGGCACCGGCACCATGCCGCACGTTTCGCAGTAGATAACCGGGATGGGCGTGCCCCAGTAGCGCTGTCTTGAGACGAGCCAGTCGCGCAGGCGATAGCGGACCGTCTTCTTCCCCCAGCCCTTCTGCTCGAGGAACGTCATCACTTTAGCGGTCGCCTCGTGGATGTCGAGGCCGTCGAGGAATCCGGAGTTGACCATCTTCCCCTCTTCTTCCTGCACCTGTTCTTTTTTCGTAATCTCAGAAGTGTCGCCGTCTTTTCCGACGACAACGCGCACGATGGGCAGGTTGAACTCTTTCGCGAATTCGAAGTCGCGCAAGTCATGCCCCGGAACGCCGACGACCACGCCTGTTCCGACAGTAGTTAAAACAAAATCAGCGACCCACAGAGGCATCTTGCGCCCGGTCAATTGATTCACACAACAGAGGCCGGTGAACACTCCTGTTTTTTTGCGCCCTTCCGCTTCCCGCTCCACGGCGCTCTTCTTTTTCGCGGCGGTGATGTAGGCTTCAACGTCCTTTCTTCTGTTGGGAGGAATAACCTTTTCCTGGAGAAGCGAATGCTCGGGAGCGATAACCACGAACGTCGCGCCGAAGTTGGTGTCAGGCCGCGTCGTCGAGACCGTCACCCTTTTCCCCGTTCCCTCAATCTCGTAATCGATGTCAATCCAGAGCTTGCGGCCAATCCAGTTGCGCTGCATCGTCTTCACTCTGTCTGGCCATTCAGTCAGCTTGTCGATGTCCGCGAGCAGCTCGTCGGCGTAGTCGGTGATTTTGAAGTACCACTGCTCGAGGTCCGTCTTCTCAACGTCGCTCTTGCATCTCCAGCATTTCCCTTCCTCTACCTGTTCGTTCGCGAGCACCGTCTTGCAGCTCGGGCAAAAGTTAACGAGGCCCTTCTTCTTGTAAGCGAGGCCCTTCTCAAAGAATTTGAGAAAAATCCACTGGTTCCACTGGTAATATTCTGGTACGCAAGTCTGAACCTCACGCGTCCAGTCGTAGGAGAGGCCCATCTGCTTCTGCTGCTTCTTGATGCCCTCGATGTTCTTGAACGTCCAAGCGGCGGGGTCCACCTTCTGCTTGATGGCGGCGTTCTCCGCCGGAAGTCCGAAGGCGTCGTAGCCCATGGGATACAAGACGTTGAACCCCCTCATTCGTTTATACCGAGCGAAGGCATCGCCGATAGAATAATTCCGCACGTGCCCCATGTGCAGATAGCCAGACGGATAAGGGAACATCTCAAGGCAATAATACTTAGGCTTGGGAGACTCGTTGGGCGTGAGGAACGCTTTCTCCTCCTCCCAGCGCTTCTGCCATTTCTGCGATATCGCGTGCAAATCAGCCATAAACCCCAGAATCAAAAAAGAATACTTAAAGGTTTGGGAAGAGCAAGGTAAACCTACTCGAAAATTTTAGAATGACTCAACAACAGCCAGAAGAGTAGATATCTAAGCATCCCTTACAAGAAGTGTTATACTCCTGAATAAACTCCTTAAATTTTGAAGAACTCGTTTTTGTGAAGTTGTTGCCCTCCTTTATGAAATAGTCTTTAATTTTACCACATTCATAGGTGAAGTAAGCGATGCGAGTCTCTTCAACTTGCGTAGGGGGAGAAAAACCTCCAAATATTGTCGTATTTATTTCTTTATTGGAATTGGAGAAGTAGGAATTCTCGCCCCATCCGTCTACACATTCAGGACCAGAGGAGCAGCCTACTAAAAAAAGCACAAAAAAATCGCAATAAAACTAACCTTCTTCATTGGTAATACTTATCTATAAAAGAAGAGAATATAAAAAAGTTTGCCTTAAACCTTCTTGAACTCAGCAGCGGTGTCCATCAATTCAACATGCCCTAAGAACACCGACCTGCAGCAGTAGCGCTCCAATCCAAGGTCGTCGAGCACTTCCTTCTTGGTCTCGCCTTTCGCGACGCGCTCCTTGAATTGAGTCCACAAGTGTGAAATCGGTTTGCCGCAGCTCCAGCATCGCATGGGGATTATCATGTGTTCACCTGTTTATCTATACGACTTCTGACGTTTCGCGCGCGGCTTCGAATCGTTCGGTTTCGAAGCCTCGTTCTGCCGTACGTCAGCTACCAAAAGCTGCCTGTCGTAATCGAGGAAAATCTTCTTGAGCTTGTCTCCTTTGGAATACTCGACGAGTGAGCGAGCAATCGCGAGGCGCGCAGCGTCTGACTGTCCAGAAATTCCGCCGCCTTCGACGACGACGTTAATGTCAACTTTGCCAGCCAGATCGCCAGCAAGCAATAATGGCTCCATGATGCGCATGCGAAGTACTTCAGGCCTGAAATTCTGGAGGAGTACCTTATTGACGCGCACTTTGCCCGAGCCTTCGCTCAGCGAAGCGCGCGCGATGGCCTGCTTTCTCCTTCCGGAAACGTGGACGCTTTTCATTGTTTGGTTTTGAGATGGCTGCAGATTTCGCTGATGGTGACTTTGTAAAGGTTCTTCACGTGAGACGCGTCAGCCTCGCCGATTTCGAACATCTCCTTTCCTTCAAATGCTTTGGGAAGCCCGATGTAGCATAAAATCCGTTGATACGCTTTTCTTCCTTTCTCCTGCCTGTAAGGAAGCATGCCTCTGATGATGCGCCGAACATAGCGGTCAGGCATGGACGGAATGAAAGGCCCCCTGAACGTTCCCTGGTCGCGCCTGCGCTTGGCGTCACTCAGGACGAACGCGCGCTTGCCTGTGACAATAGCTTTTTCGCAGTTCACGATGGAGAGTTCCTCTCCGAGCAAAGCTTGCTTGGCAGCGACCGTGGCGATTCTGCCTACGACTTTGTTAGTAGCGTCGATAATCATCCGAGGATCCTCACTCTTTTGCCGGCGAGCTTTTCAGCGTCAAGCTGCTCGAACGTCTGGATGCTCGAGCCGGCTTTCTTCAGTTTTTCAGCGGCGGACTGGGAGAACTTCAGGGCGTAGACCGTAACCTTGTGGTCGAGCTCGCCGCCTCCTAGCACCTTGCCTGGAACGATAATCATTTCACCGTCTTCGGTGTGCTGGTTGATTCTGCCCAGGTTCACTTCGCGCCTGTTGCGCGTGGATTTGGAGATATTCTCAGCTACCGCTTGCAAAATCTTCGCGTCAGAGCCTTCCAGCTTCTGAATCAGCTGCCTCATTCCTTCATTCGTCGCGTTTGACATGTTTTGACCGTTATTTGAGTTTGTTCCGTGCGGCTTTACGCCGCACACTTTTCGCCAGCATTTTTTGCGTAGCAAAAAAGGCTGCGGGAGAAGGGGTTCGAACCCTCGCACCCACTAAGGGACTAGGCCCTCAACCTAGCGCATTTGACCGCTCTGCCACTCCCGCATTGCACCGAAAAGTTTCTTCAAACCCTTCGGATTACTTCATCAGCCCAAGCACGTCGTCGAACTGTGCGTCAAGCTGCTCTATCGCCTCGATGAGGATTTGCTTGGGCGTGAGCTGGCCCCAGGACTCGAAGACGAAAACGAAGCTGTCTTCCTTTCGCTCAATCTCAACCAGCTTCGAAACGCCTTCGCAGGCGTCGATGAGCTGGGGAGTGGAGATGAGCGCCTTGTCAATCTTCCCTGACTTGTCGAAAATCTGCGGCGGATAATTCGCGCGGAATTCCTCCAGCAGTTTCGGGTCGTTGGTGACTGTGATTTTCGGCTCGTTGTAATAGTAGGCGTGTGCAGGGCACCACTTGCTGTGGTCCTTGCCCTTGCCCAGGATGGCGACAGCTTCGAACTCGAGGCTCTGCCCCTTGATGAGCTTAGTGACAAGCATATCCGGATACACGGGCACGACGCTCTTGTCAGAGCTGTCCATGTCCCCGGCGATGACGTTGCCCTGCTTGGTAGTCTTCAGGCTGAACGTGACTTGATTGGCCTTGCCCGGCTCGTCGCCTGGCTTGAGCATGCGATATCCTTTCAGGTCAGTCTTGAGGGGCACCAGGCCGAGGCGGTGCGCGATAATCTCGTCGTACAGGATGCTGTTGTTCTTTCTGAACTCCACATCCTCGATAGCGAGCGTCGGCACTTCCTCGACAATCGCCCTGCGAAGGGAATTGACGAACGCGGGAGTCGTTCCCTTGATGAGCAGCTTAACGATGAGCCCGTCTTTGCTCTTCTCAAGTAGGGTGGCTTCCATCTTAGACCCTCCTGCCGCGCTTCCCGCCTTTCTTGCGGCAGCCGTCGTGGGGCAAAGGAGTAACGTCTTCGATGATTCCAATTCTGAATCCCATGCGGGACAGCGCGCGGATGGCCGCTTGCGCCCCGGGTCCTGGGTTGTTCGGTCCGTTGTGGCCGCCCGGAGCCTTGATTTTGACGTGCAAAGCGTTGATGCCCTTGTCCCGGATAATTTCTCCGGCTTTCTTCGCGGCAATCATGGCTGCCGTGGGAGAACTCTCCATGCGGTCGCTCTTGACAACCTGGCCGCCCGAGGTGCGGGCCATGCTCTCCGTGCCGGAGATATCTGTGATATGAATGATTGTATTATTGTAAGAAGAATAGATGTGCGCGATTCCCCATCTCATGCCGTCGCTCATGCTTCCACCTTCGGTTCTTCTGCGGCAGGCGCGACAACGGGCGCTTCAGGCGCTTTTTGCTCCTCGGCGGGCTTCTCCATCCTGTGCTGGCCCTTGGGCGCTTTCGGCTTCTTCTCGGCCTTGCGCTCCGGGTGTTCAGGGTCAGAAAGTCTCGAGGCTATTCTAAATGAGAGGGTCTCTTCCTCTCCGCGCTTCAACAGATAGGAAGGGGAGGTCATAACTTTGTCGCCAACGCGAACATGGCCGTGGGTGATGAACTGCCTGGCCTGGCTCATGCTTCTCGCAAGTCCGCGTTTCACAGCCATGGTCTGGAGCCTGCGCTCCATAACGTCTTCAAGCTTGAGTGTGAGAATATTTTCTAGCGTCGCGCTCTCTTCGATAAGTCCGAGGTGGAACAATCGGCTTAGTAATTCCTTCTGCTCCTTATCAGCCTGCTTGGTGCGCAGCGCCGAGAGCTTCTTGGCCTGGTCCTTGCAGTTCTTGATAACCGAGTCCATTTTCCAGATTTCGAGCTTGTTCTTGGGAGCGTACGTATCCATGATAACCTTCTCTTTCTCGATTCTCGCGCGCTCCCACGGATGCGCGGGCGCCGTGTACTGCTTCCTGAGTTTTCGTGGATCTCCCATGATTCAGCCTACTTCTTGCCCTTGTCGCTGCCCTTTTCCTTAGGGGCGTCCTTCGCGGGACCAGCGGCAGGGACATCTTTCTTCTTGATGACTCCCGTAACCTTTCCTTTGTTCTTTCTGAAGTTCGACTTGGTGGATTGTCCGCGTACCGGCAGGCCCATTCCATGCCTGACACCCTTGTACGAGCGGATTTTTCTCATGAGCTTGATATCGTTGTCGCGCGTGAACGTGAGCGTCGAGCCGACCAGATGGCCGCTCACTCCCGTTTCCGGGTCAGAGCGCCTGTTCATCATCCATACAGGCACCCCGTACTTTGTCGGATGCTCCAGGGCGTCCTCGATTTTGGCGCGCTCCTGTTCGGAAAGCTCGCCAGCAGGTTTGGTATGCGGGATGCCGAGAACCGTGCAGAGAAGATTGGCGTAGTTGATGCCGACGCCCTTGATATTAGTCAGCTCGTGCTGGACAGGCCTCGTTCCGTCGAAGTCGACGTTCGCGACACGGATGATTTGGGTGACTTCTTTTGCCATGTGATGTGCGACCCAGCAGAAAAGTTCTTTCGACCCTATCTGCGCCCCCTTCGGGACTCGGGCTGGTAATTCTAGGAATTCTGGGAGATATATAAAGATGTCGGTCAGGCGCCGGGGCGGGGCTTGCAGCCAAACGCTTAAACAATCTTTATAAACGTCCAGAGAACCCAAAAAAGCATGGTGGCTATGGTGTAACCTGGTCAACATACGGGACTGTGGCGGCGCAAGTCGCGCTATAGTCATCCTGTGATTCCGGGTTCAAATCCCGGTAGCCACCCTCTTTATTTCCGTGCGGCTGAAAGCCGTACACTTTCGCGAGCCTTTCGAAAAGGCTCTCTTGGTAGCCACCCTCTTTACTTCTTTTTTTGTGCAGATTCGTGGGATTTGCAAACAAATCCCACTTAAGCGCATTTTCCGAGGTTTTGGCAAAAAGCTCGTGGGAATCTCGTAGCCACCCTCTTTATTTCCGTGCGGCGTTAATTAACTAACCTCTTAACTAGAAAATCCTATGCTGGTGCTTCTTCAAGTGATACATCACGTGCGGCACCAAAAACGCCACCCCATACACAATCCCAACCATCAGCCCGTTGAAGGAAAGCGGCCCAAGAGTCGCTTCAGCGACCCGCTTCATCCCTACTATAAGATAGATGTTCACCAAAGCGAGCAACGGAAGCAGCACTCGTGAAAGGAAATGCTTGTGCTTATCGAGCTTCTCGAGGTCCCGCAGCGGCATCTCGACGAGAAGGCCAAACGCCGTTCCGAGGACAAAGGCGACAAGGTAGAAGAATTCGCCCATCAAGTCGCCGGCGAGCACCAAAAAACCCGAAATGATAAAGTTGCCAAGAAGCGCAACAAGCAACAAAAGCCAGTGCACCGTCTCATCGAGAAGAAGCAGCGTAACGCTCTTTTTCTTTTCAGCGGCCGCGAAAATCTTGGCCGCCTTCTCCACTTCTTTGGTGTCCCAGCGCATTATAAGAGAGTCTTCGCCAGACCGATAATCGCGCCAGCCGCCCCAGAAGTCGTGTGCAGGCAGGCGATTTTGCCGTCGTCAGCGTAATCGATGAGCCGCTCGTCCCGCGGGATTTCGGAGATGACTTGTTTGCCGAGGACGGCCTGGATGTGCCTCCGGTCGGTCTTCGCCCGTTTCTCGTTCAGAATCACGCCGGAGATGTGCGCGCCTTTCGATTCCAAGTGCCGGATTAAGTCCCTGCTCGAAAGGATGCTATGGAAATCGTCAGTCGTTACAAAAAAACTCTCATCAGCCGCGTCAACGACGTGCGTCACAAGCGGCGAGTGCGAGAAGCTGTCCACCACCACAATATCCGCTTTCCCGACGAGCCCGAGAAGCACTTTGTTCATCGCTTCCAGGTCCGCTTCATGCTCCTGCGGCGCAGCGGGTAGGATGGTCATGCCGCATTCGTGTAAGTGAGAAATCTCTTCTAAGCTCGCCTTCCCTTCGATATGGTCGTTGATGCAAGTCTGGAAATCCACCCCGCAGTAGTGTGCGACAGCGGGAGAGTAGAGGTTGGAATCGACGAGCATCACTTTCTTTCCCTGTTTCTGCAAAGCCGCGGCCAAATTGACAGCGACCATGCTCTTGCCCGCTCCGGCGTGGCCTGTGATATGGAGAATTCTAGTCATCTTTGCACTCCAGGACGCGCTGCTTGACGTGCCGCAGCAATTCGCCCGTGTTGTCGAAATATTCTTTGAGCTTGTCGATATCGATGTTGAGTGTCTCGCCCTCGAACTGCACAATCATAGTGACGTGCCTTCGGTATTCCTCTTTCTTCTCATATGGCTGGCGCATCACGGCGCGCAATTTGAGGTACAATTCAATGAACTGGACGAGCCTCGGGTCAGAAAGGTGCTGCGTCGCGAGCAAGGCCTTTCCCACGGGGTTGCCGGGCAGCTCGGAAAGCTTCTTCTCCGCTTTGAGGCATTTGAGCAGCGCGTCAACCGCGTGCTCATGCGTCGAGATAATGCGCTCCAGAGTCGCGCGGATAACGTCCACCGTGCGCGTATACTTCAAAGTAACATAATAGAGGTGGTCTAGGCGTTTGAACTCCTCAACGGCCTGCAAATAGCTCTCTTTCATGCGCTCCTCCGATTTCTGTTCTTGCTTGTTCCAGGAAGCGGGAGACGCGATTTCCATCGAGCGTCTCCATCGCGTACCTGTCGTCGCAAATAACGAGTTTCTCTCTGCGGGAAAACACCATCGGGCTTTCCCGGTGTTTCCTGATAATCGTGTCCAGCGTCCGCGCCAGCGGTGAGATGATGCCCGCGCCACGCAGCGCTTCCCTCACCTGCTCGACGCAGGCCAACAGGAGCTTGGGCTCCTCGGCCAGCGTGAACATCTTGAGCAGTTCCGCGGCTACATTGAGATGGTGGTCAGCTCTCATCTTTAAGGATGATGATTTTAACGCGCCTATTCGCGTATTTTTTGGGAACGCTTACGCGGGTGCTCGTGGTATAGCTCTCTACGCGCGCATCCATAACTTCCTCGACATCCGATAGCTCGACTTTCATTTTAGGTATCCAGAAGGTATAAAAAAGGTATGAACTATATAAAGGTTATGGATTAAATCACACTAGTCGGAAATCCCGCCCCGGGGCTTTGCTCCTTTTTTCGAAATACCTTTAAACAAACCAATCAAAGCAAACGCATGAATCGCGCAGAAGCCTTCTCTTTTTTCGATGCCGTCGCGAGCGAGGCGTCGAAAGAACTCAAGAGATTCGCCAAAGACCTACAGATTACCCAAAAGGCGGACAAAACGCTTGTCACCGCTTGCGATATCCACCTGAGCAAGCATATTGCTACGCTTGCGCAAGAATGGAATATCCCTCTTCTTTCTGAGGAAGACGAAGAGGGCTATACGCTCATCACTAAGCCCCTCTTCGCAGTTCTGGACCCGATAGATGGGACGCTCGCTTATATCGAGCATGCGAAGCACCCAGAAAGGAAGCTCGGGCCAGAGTTCGATTACACCTTGCTCCTAACTATCGTCGAGAAAAGCAAGCCCCGTTTCGGTCTCTGCTACAATTTTGTGACCGGAGAGCGCATGAAACTTGATTCGAGATCCAAAATACATAGTATAATCGAAAACGTTAAGCGTTTGTATAAATCAAAAATAGCGTTCTATTACGAAAATAGGACGGATGACTCTCTATCAAGGAGATTACTGGCAGATACTAAAATTAAAGGAAGGTATCAAGCGATGTCTCTTGGCCAACGTCTTCTCCTGATGCAGCTCAATCCGCATGAAAGCGCAGCGGTCTCGCACTTTGCGCAAAGGAGCGGGCTCTGGGATGTTGGTCCTGCTCTTGTCGCAGCATCTTGGAGCGGTGCGAAGCTCTTTGATGGCAAGGGAAATCCTCTCACCGCAAACAAGGTGTTTATTGACGGGGGGATTGTCGCCTATAAGGGGTCTTATTTTGAAGGAATAGAGAAAAAGTTACTGGGTAAGCTCTAGAATCGCCGCGGCCAAATCTCCGTTATGCTTCTCAATCGCCTTCTTCGCGACATCGGAGTTCTTGCCAGTCTGCGCGACGACCGTTTGGATGTCGTCTTCGCTAATCTCGACTTTGGAATCGTGCGATTTCTCCTCGTACTCGCCCGTAATCTGCCACGACTCCTGCCCCATCATCACAAGTTTCGCGACTGAAGGCGAAGAAAACACAATGTCCTTCTCGGGCGTTCGGATAATCACTTCAGTAGCGTCAATATCGTCCTGCTTCATGCCCATGCGTTTCATAGCCTGCTTCATCATCCGCGGGTCCATGCCGGGAATCATAGTCCGAGAAGTCTGTTGCCGTAGATATACAGGAACGTCATGATGAGAATCACAATCACGCACAGCAGAATGACGTGCCCGGGCTTGAAGACAATCTTGCTCTTGTACTCGTCGAAGTACCTGACCAGCCCGCCCATTCCAGACGGCATCTGAATTTTGTCTTGGCTCATGGAAAAACAGAACGGGATGAGCTATAAAAATCTATCGTGTGATGTGGTCGGGAAGAACAAGCCTTGCGATGCGCCACCAGCGTGGCGGGGGCGTATCTTTTCTTTTTTGATACTGGCGCGCAAGAGCATCGACAGCATTCGCAAGCTCGTCGAATCGCTTTATCCTCAGTTTAGACCCTTCTCGATTCAGAACATGGGAGGTTTCCCAGGCTTCATATCTCGCGCAATCCGAAGTGCAAAACCTTGTCTTGCGGTTCTTGCGGTGCGCCTCAGCGCCCGCTCTTTCAATAATATCAATATTCTGAGTATAAAGTAGAATCGCTTGGGCAAGATTGCCCGCATCCACATACCTTTCAGCCCGCGCTCTGAGACGGTCGACGGGCTTTCCAGCGAGGTCGTACGCTCCCGCAGCTTCCGCGAAGTAGGAAGCGCCCTCAAGTCGTTCTGCAGCGAAGACCAGGTCGGCGATGTTCTTAGGGTCAACGACACTTTTCACAAGGTTCAACCCGTGGGTTCGTATCTGGTCTCGTTCTCCAAGACGAACAGCGACTTCCAACCCTGATTTCCAGGCCGAAGCCTCCTGGTAATGTTCCAGTGCTTCTCGCATATAACCGTGAGCGTTATAGGTATGGGCAACAGCGAGATGGTCTCCTGGAGTTCTCGCAAGTTCATCCATCTGCTCCATAAGCGCTGCTCTTTTGTCGTTGGGCGCGAGTCTGACCGTTCCTTCAGCAACTACAAAATAGGTGTTTCCTTCCCCTATCTGCAAACCCAAAGAAGCAGGTCTCCAAAGCGCGGTGAGGAGTTCGAGTTCGCCTTCCGCCAGGGCATAGCACCAAGCAGCGTTCGGCGATTCGTGATTGTGAATCGCAGCGAAGACGCTTGTTTGGGGCACGTCCGGGGACAGCGTTTTAGCGCGATAAGCCTGATAAATAGCATCTAGCGAAGGAGCCATAGCAGTTGCAGTCATAATCTAGACGGGAGTCTTTCTTCACATTTAAACCTAAGCAAGAAAAAAGGCGCAGGACAGGAATAAGCCGCCTTCTGTAAGGCCCGTTACAAAGCGGGTGCTGCGATGGCCTCCTTAGCATTGAACTAAGCGTCAATTGACTTGCTCCAGCCAGGGCTCGCCGTTTTAGCCATTCCTCGGACAACGTCGGCAGGTTAACTCGTTCTTGTTGCCAAGAACTTCGCGTGCCTCATCCTAGACCGAGGGGGTCTCGTTTCTGTGCGGTTGCCATCCGTTACCGGATCCCCGAAGGGTGGCTTTGTCCTCTTGCGAGGGGAGGGCGGACTTTCCTCAATGCGCTCGGCTTGCGCCGTCGCACCGTTAGCTAAGTACCTGTCCCGCAAGATAGAGGAGTGCCCGACTCTATATAAACCTTAAGCATAAAATTTATCTCTTTCTCGAAGAGAAAAGAAGCGTATGGAATACATAGGCCTCGAGGATGACACCGTTCTCATGCTGACTCAACTGCAGAAAGAGTGGAAACTGAAAGACCTCGATGAAACCCTCAAAAAGCTGCTCTTAGAATCAAAGAAATCAGCAAAGTCAATGAGGGGTGCATTTTCCGGAATGCCAGATTTCAAAAGAGACGACCAGATTGACCGTTTTGCTTAAAAGCGGCACAATGTATGCTCTCGAAATTCTTCTATCTCCCAAAAACGAGAAGTGATATTTCCTCTTTCCCCTGCCACACTTTCCTTTCCTCGCTCACCTTGAACCCTTTCGCCGCCGCCTCTTTCTTCACAACATCAGGGTTCTTCGTCAAGAGCGCTATCTTCCCTTTCTTCGCCAGCACATACTCCGCCTGATGGAAGAACTCCTTGATGATTTTCAGGTACACTTGGGTGTGCGCTTCCTTCGTCAGCGTCGGCAGGCACGTCGCAATCAACCCCAATTCCCCCTCCGTGTATTTGACGTCGAGCCACTCCACGTCCTGGCGCGAGAACTGGATGAACTTGTGCACTCCCGCGATTTTCGCGTTCTTCTTCGCCGAGTCCACATTTCTGAACTGGCTATCAATCGCGATAATGGTCGTCTCTTTCTCAGAAGGCTTCTCGAACTCATAGGTCATGAACTTCAAAAAAGCGAGCTCCTCGCGATTAAAGAACCGTGCGGGGTGCTTGCACGCCCAGAGCGCCGCCTCAATCGGAATAGACCCCACAAGGCAGAACGGGTCGACGAGCGTCTCTTTTCCCGTGTATCCTGTCAGCCGCACTAAAGCGTACGCGAGCGTGCTCTTGATGCCTCGGGGATTGGAATAGACGCGGTACACGCGCTTGCTCAGATCGATTCCTGAAAAGTCAATGCCCAAAAACGCCTTCTTTCCTGACAAGAAGATATGGACTAGCACGTCGGGATTCGCGAGCTTCACCTCAGCCTTCGTTCCCGCGTCAACCAGCACCCCACCGATGATTTCGCGCAGGTCCTGCGTGCTGACCTCGTCATGCGTGGAGACATCGACTCTGAATGTTCTTCCCGGCGTAAGCCACGTCTCCACGGAATTCTTCTTTATTTTCTCGCTTAACTCATCGAAGGAATCAAACGAATACTCGTCGAGAACCAGCATCACTTTCGAAACGCACTGGCCCCAGTAGCTCAGCTTGCACAAGTCGGCGTGGGAAGCGATTTCGAACGTCACAAATCCCGCGCCTGACTCCGACTTCTGGGAAATCAGCTCATGGACGTCAAGGGCAGTTACGTCTTCAATGCCCTTGTTGCAGACAGCAAGCCCTTTCATCGAACGTTAGGCCTCATCCCGGATAATCTTGGTCGCGCTTACGACCTTGTCGTCCTCGCGCAGCTTCATGATGCGCACACCCTGGGTGTTGCGCCCAATGATGGAGATGCCTTCGACAGGCATGCGCGCGGCGATGCCGTTCTTGGTGATGGTCATGATTTGCTCGCTTCCGTCGACGCTCATCACAGCAACAACCCCACTATTTCGGTCGTTCGTGATGATGTTGATGACACCAGAGCCGCCGCGATTGATGAGTCGGTAATCGGAAATCGGGCTTCTCTTCCCATATCCGTTCTCCGTAAGGGTGAGCAGCGTTTTGTCGTCATCGGCTATCACAACCCCAACCACTGCGTCTTTCTCCTGGAGCCGGATGCCGCGAACTCCGATGCTGTTTCTTCCAACCGCCCGCGCGTCCTCCTCGTGGAACTTGACAGCCATGCCGTCGCGCGTCGCTATCAGCAATTGCTTCTTGCCGTCGGTCAGGACAACGTCAATGAGTTTATCTTCGTCATTCAGGTTAATCGCGATGATGCCTCCTTTCCGCGGATTGGAGAACGCCGCAAGGGAAGTCTTCTTGATAATCCCTTGCTTTGTCACAAGCGAAAGGTACAGCCCCTCCTTGAACTCCCGCACGGGGATGTGGGCGGTGATGTGCTCGCCGTGCTCAAGCTGCACGAGGTTGACAATCGCCTTCCCCGAAGCCTGCCGGCTCCCCTCAGGAATCAAATAGCATTTGAGCCAGTGCACGTTGCCCTTGTCGGTGAAGAAGAGGAGCGACGAATGGGTGTTCGCGATGAAGATGTCGGTAATCACGTCTTCCTCTTTGGTATTCGCGGCGACAATTCCTACGCCGCCTCTTTTTTGTTCCCTATACGCGTCAATGGGCTGCCGCTTGATGTAGCCGCGCGCTGTTATGGTCACGACCTGGTCCTGCTCCTCGACGAGGTCCTCGAAGTTCAGCTCCATCACTTCCTCCGATGAAATCTCTGTCTTGCGCGCGTCGCCGTAGGCTTTCTTGAGCTCGAGCAGTTCCTGCCGGATGATGGCGTACACTTTTTTCTCGTCCGCGAGAATCGACTTCAGCTCAGCAATCCGCTTCACGAGCCCGGTATGCTCGTCACGAATGGCCTGTTGCTCGAGGCTCGCGAGCTTCTGCAGTTTCAGGTCCAAAATCGCGTTCGCCTGGATTTCAGAAAGGGAAAACGCGCTCCGCAAGGCAGCGCGGGCGTCCTGCACGGCCTTGCTCTCCTTGATGAGCTTCACGGCCAGGTCCACATCATCTAGCGCCACAATAATGCCCTCGAGGATATGGCAGCGCTCCTCGGATTTTCGCAGCTCGAAGGCAGTCTTGCGCGTCACGACCTCTTTCTGGTGGAGCAAGTGCTGCTGGATAATCTCCTTTATCGTGAGCACGCGGGGTCGGTTGTCGACGAGCGCGAGGAGGATGATGCTGAACGTGATTTGCATGCGCGAGTGCTGGTAGAGCTGGCTCGCGATGAATTCCGGATTCGAGTCCTGCTTGAGTTCGATGACGACGCGCAGGCCCTCGCGGTCGGACTCGTCGCGCAAATCGGAGATGCCGAGGAGTTTCTTATCCCGCACGAGTTCCGCGATTTGCGCAACCATCTCCGCCTTGTTGACCATGTAAGGAATCTCAGTGAAGATGAGCGCCGGCTTGCCTTTGCGCTGTTCGATATGGTATTTGCCGCGCACAATGATGCGGCCGCGTCCTGTTGAATAGGCGTTGATAATGCCGTTGCGCCCGCAGATGATGCCGCCGGTCGGGAAATCAGGCCCGCGGATGAGTTCGAGAAGCGCGCCGGTCTCGATGGCGGGCGTGTCAATCATCGCGATAACGGCGTCCGATACCTCGGAAAGGTTATGGGGCGGAATGCTCGTCGCCATGCCGACCGCGATGCCGGCGCTGCCGTTGACGAGAAGATTGGGAATCTTTGAGGGCAGAACCGTCGGTTCTTTCAGGCTGCCGTCGAAATTGTCCGCGAAATCAACCGTCTCCTCTCCGATGCCGTCGAGCATGTCCTCGGCGATTTTCTGGAGGCGCGCTTCCGTATAACGCATGGCCGCCGGAGAATCTCCGTCGATGGAGCCGAAATTTCCCTGTCCCTGTATGAGCGGATAGCGCAGGGAAAAGTCCTGTGTCATGCGCACGAGGGAATCATAGACCGCGGTGTCGCCGTGCGGATGGTATTTTCCGAGGACTTCGCCGACTATTCTCGCCGATTTCTTGTACGGCTTGCCGTGCGTCATCCCCATCTCGCTCATGGCGTAGAGGATGCGGCGGTGCACCGGTTTTAAGCCGTCCCGCGCGTCAGGCAGCGCCCTGCCTACAATCACGCTCATCGCGTAATTAAGGTAGCTCTCTTTCATCTCCGCTTCGATTTCGCGCGGCTTGATGCGGTCTTGCGCTGTAGCTTCAGTCATCGTTTTTTCCGTCGAGAAAATACCCCGTTCTCGTAGCCAGAATAAGCCCGTTTTATTTATAAGGGTTTCGAAAGGATTTCGCGTTTTTGGAGCCTAACTAACCTTGCTACCGAGAAACGACACTCTCCCTCAGCAGGAAGCTCTTCCCGCAATACACACACTGCTTCCTCTTTTCGCCAAGTATCAGCGTCTTGGCTTGGTACTTCTGCGCCTTGCCGCACTTATTGCACGCGACTAGAAGAATCTTCATGCTTGTCCTCTTTTTTCTCCTTCCTCGGCCCGAGAATCTCATCCATACTCTTCAGGTGGGTGGGCGGAGCCGCTTGCGGATGCTCAGAATCAGAGGAGGGGCTCCCCACGCTTCCCTTTTCCGCGGGCTTTTCGGTCGGAGCAGGAATGTCATTATCCACAATCTCAAGCTGCCCCATCATCTCATGGTCTTCGACTATCGCAGCCCCTTTCTCCTCGTACGTCTCGAGGGCGTGCGGCTTTCCCGCCTTGTCGAATAAATCAATTTCCCCGTCCATCACCTTCTGTTCCTGCTCTTTCTCAAGCTTCGCCTGCTCTGCAAGGGCCTGCTGCGCCCCGCGAGCCTTCTCGAGGTCGACTTCCTTGCCCTCGATAGTTTTGGCCAGCGACTCGAACCCTTTGAACCGCTCTTTGAGCTTCTCGCGGGGCAAGTCGAAGTAGTCGAAGAACTTGTCCGTCAGCTTGATGAGGCGGCTCCTGCCATAGCGCTGGCGGACGATAAAGCCCAGTTTCTCGAGCTCCATCAAATGGTCGTACGCCTTGTTCGTCCGAATTTTAATCAGGTCCGCTTGCTTGATGGGGTACTTGAAGGCAATCACAGCCAATGTCTCGAGTACCGATTTAGAGAGGTCGGTGTCTGAAACGACAGCCTTCACAAGGTGCGCGAATTCCTGCCGCACCGTGAGCTTCCACTGCTCGCCATCGTTGAGCAGGATAAGGCTGGTGTCCGAGTCATTCTCCAAATCGGCCATCAGAGAGAGCAGCCCTTCCTTGACCTGCTGCGGCTCCTTGTGGACGAGCCGCGCCAGCTCGTCGGTGGTAATATATCTGGCTACAGAAAAAAGAATGGCTTCGAGCTGCTTCTTCAGGTCGTTCATGCTAGGGAGTAGGCGCCGTTCTCGAACTTCGCGCGCTTCTCCTTGACCA
>JAUSJW010000057.1 GCA_030647105.1 Nanobdellota archaeon
AGTTATTTAAATCTTCACAAGCCGTTCATCGCGAGCACCTTTCTCATGTTCATCGCGCCACAAAGAGGACAAGTGAAGAACGCGCCGAACTTGCTCTGGCGAATATCGAGAAGGCCACCGCAGACGCATTTCATGCCGTCGAGCCTGCGCATCTTGTGCTTGAGGCAGACAGGAATTTTCTGCGGGTTCATCGTGAGCGACTGCTCGCCGCAGAAGGGGCATTTCTCGACTTTGCTCTCGCCGTATGTTTTTGGAATGTACATCCTAGAATTTCCAGATGTGGGGTTTTAATAGCTGACGGTTTGCGGAATGTTTATATAGGCGCCTTTCCTGTATCTTTCTATGGACATCCGAAAAATCCTCATTATTTTCGTCGTCGGCATCTTGTTTTCAGTTTTGGTCTTCGCTGTGATTGGCGCTGTGTACCCTCAACCGAAGTATGAAGAGGCCTGCGCCAGTTTTAGGGCAGGGCCGGTCAAGAGTGGATATGAGCCTACTCCTAGTACCACATGCCCCAAGCTCGAGGCGAGCGCCCAGGAAAATAAAGCCTGCCAAGACAAGCATGGGCAAATCTTCTTCACGAATTACGATTCGAATAACTGCGCTACCGCCTATGAATGCAGCACCTGCCAGTACGAGTTCGAGCAGAAGATGGAACAGTATTACCTCTACGTCTTCTACATTTCGGCAGTACTCGCGCTGATTGCAATTTTCGTCGGGCTGTACCTGCCAGCGAAGCAGAACTCGCTCAACGAATGGATTGGCACGGGCTTCCTGCTGGGAGGAGCGTTTGCGCTGTTCTTCGGCACGGCGACGAGCTACACGCACCTCGGAAGATTCGTTAAGCCCATTGTCTTGATTCTCGAGCTTGGTCTTGTCATCTTCATGGCCTACAAGCTCATCGACAATTTCCGCAAGGACAAGAAGAAATAAATAGCGTCCTTCGCTTCTTTTTTTCATGTATCTTTTAGTCTTGTCGCGGGAGAATCTAGAATTGGCGCGAGCGGAAGCCCTCGCTTTATGCGACTCCAAGGAGGCCCAGGTAAACAAGGAGTTCCTGTTTCTCGATAGCTCACAATCGGAAGCGAACTTGCTCTCCAAACGGCTCGCGCTGACGCAGAGCATCGATCGGGTGCTGTTCTCTTGCTCTTTGAAAGACTTGAAAAAAGAGATGGAGAGATTTACATGGATACGTGTAATTCGCGGCAGTTACGCTGTGCGCGTCCACGGGAAGGTCACTTTCACCGAGAAAGAACTAGGGGGGATGATTTTTAGGAAGTTGAAAACTCCCAAAGTGGATCTTTCCTCACCTGATTGCCGTATCACTGTGTTCTCCCTTGGCAAACAAGCGCATGTCTGCCTTCGGATTCACGAGCAGGCGGAAGACTTCCAAGCGCGACGCCCTCATTTACGGGCGATGAACCATCCGACGTCAATGCATCCACGATTAGCGCGGGCGATTGTCAACTTGACAGGCATCAAGAAAGGAACGTTCGTGGACCCGTTCTGCGGTTCCGGGGGGTTCCTGATTGAAGCGGGGCTGATGGGGTTGCATTACAAAGGTGTCGATATCGACCACGTGATGCTTGGACGGGCGCATGTCAATTTGAATGAACATCATCTTCCTTCTCATCTTGAGGTCGGCGACGCTCTTAAGATTGCTAAATCCTTAGAGTACGTCGCGACTGATATGCCCTACAGTCTCAACACCAGAAAATCCGACATCCGCTCGCTTTTCGAGGGGTTCATGCAAGTGCTTTCCAAGCGTCTCAAGAAGCGTGCAGTAGTGGTTGTCCCTATGTATGCCCAGAAGAAAACGCCGGAGTACGAGAAAATCGCAAAAGCGAACGGATTACGAGTGGCGCAATCGTTCGAGCAGTACGTGCATCACGGGCTCACGAGAAAGATACTGGTTTTGGAGCCTTAACCCGGACAGCGAGCTTATTCTTACCTCAAGATCCTGCCAGAAATCCCCGGGCATTTTGGCTAGAAAGTTGTGTTGAGGTCTACACTATAAATTCGACGTTCTCGAGATTGCGAAAATGCTTTTCTCCGCTGACAAAAGGGATTCCTCTTTCCAGAGCCACCGCATAGCCGATGCAATCCACATACGAGATGAGGTTCCTTTGCTTTCTTTGTTCGAGCCTGAGTTTCATCGCCGCCTTAATCGCCCCATCCGATATCGGCGTGCATACAAGTCTAAACCAGGAAAAGTACTTTTCCGCCGCCTCATCATCTGCAGTTCTAAGGAAATAGTAATACACTTCCATGATGTTCTGAATTGTCGTTACAAACGGCTCATCAGCAACATGCTTATACTTAGGATTCCCCTGAATAATCTCGATAATAGCATAAGTGTCCAGAAATTTCATTCTTCGCCTTCCCGTATCTCGTCGAGGATCTGCTGTGTCGGCTTTTTGAACTTATAGGAACCGAAGATTTTAGACATGTCGAGCTTTTTCTCTTGAATGAATACGTGTATGGGCATGTCAGGTTTTAACTTCCCTTGCTCCACTGCTTCTTTAGGTAGCGTGATTCCAAGCGAGTTTCCCCATTTTCTGGTTATGGCTTCTACTTCTATCATATTCTCACCTAAGTTATACAATGTATAACTCATATTTAAACCTTTGTCCATGAATCTTGTCGAGGCGCAAGTCCTTAATAACACTTCACCTAAAATTTTCGAAAAGTTTCCGGAGAATACTATCTTTTCTTTCGCATCCTGACGATTCCGACAATGAGCGAGACCAGGAAGGCTCCATCCGCGACCATCGCGGCGACAGAGCCGACCACGAAGTTGTAGACGAAAAAGAGCGGCCTTGCCGCGAGCATGATATAGCGGATGTTTTGCGTGTCCTCTTTCCAGAGGGCAATGGTTTCTAAAGTGAAGGCCAAGGCGAGCACGAGGCTGTGATAGCCCGCCCAGGTGAAGATTCCCGCAAGCCAAAAGCAAACGATAAAGAGATAGAGCAAGGTGTTGTTGGATTGCACTCTCTTCTTGAAGAGCAGAGACCTTGTGGCGGCGATGGCGTTCATCACGGCAGCGCTCCAGGCGCCGAGCAGGGTGAAATGGGCGATGACAAACAGCTGGCCGGTGAACAGAAGCGTCAGGAATGAAGAGCGCTTGGCTTTCTGGAACGAAAAGAAAATGATTCCCAGTCCGATAAATCCGAGGAGCTGTACGAACCAGTCTTGCATAGCTGCCGATTGAGATGACGGTATATAATAATTTCCTTAGTAGAGAATCTTAACTTTGCCGCACTTGATTTTGCACTGGCACATCAGGCGATTGTTGTCCTCGACGCCCATGTCTTTCTCAGCCTGCGTTCTCTCAGAGAGATTGTCGAGGCCTTCGGGCACTTCAACTAGGCACGTGCCGCAGAGTCCGTCTTCACAGCCAAAGACAACTCCGAGCTCCTTGCACGCGTCCTTGACCTCAGCGCCGTCTTCCACTTTGACGGTATTGACACCATCGGTTAATTCTGCCATACAAGTTAGGGTTGAAAACGGATTTATAAGGGTTGCCCCAGAATATTTATATAGCGTTCTGCTTAGCTTCATCTATGCAAGACCTCGTCAAGCCTGACTGGATTCGCGTGACGTACAAGCACGACGCGAACATCGAGGCTATCAAGAAAGACGCGAAAGAAAAAGGGCTCGCGACCGTGTGCCAGGAGGCGCGCTGCCCCAACATCTGGGAGTGCTGGTCTTCGGGAACTGCTACGTTTATGCTCATGGGCGACACGTGCACGCGCGGCTGCGCCTTTTGCCATGTGAAGACCGCGAGATTTCCAGGAAAGCTTGACCCGTTAGAACATGAGAAGCTTCTCGAGAGCATCAAGCGCATGAACCTCTCTTATGTTGTCCTCACCTCTGTCGATAGAGACGACTTGCCGGACCAGGGCGCGAATCACTTGGCGATGTGCATCCAGCATCTCAAGAAGAATCTTCCAGACTTGAGAATTGAGATTTTGATTGGGGATTTTCAAGGTAATTTGTCGCTCATCCAGCACATCATCGACGCGCGACCGGACGTGCTCGCGCATAATATCGAAACTACGGAACGATTAACGCCTAAAGTGAGAGACCGGAGAGCGGGCTACAGGCAATCCTTGGCGGTCCTCAAAGGAATCAAGGAGATGGCCCCCCATATCCA
>JAUSJW010000063.1 GCA_030647105.1 Nanobdellota archaeon
TTGCGCGGATGAACTTCTTGCCTAGGTCTGTATGAATTCGGAACGCGAAGTCGAGCGCAGTTGCGCCTTCCCTGAGCAAGAAGCAATCCGGGATCACCCTGCCCTCGGAATCCATCAATCGGTTCACGCCGCCAGGGAATATCGGAACGTACTTGAGCATCTTGAACACCGCGGTGTCGAGCACTTCCTGCACGCCGGTTGAGCCGAAGACGTCCAGGATTTTCGTTTGGATGAACCCTAACGCGGTTTTCTGCTTCTCATTGAGGTCCCCTATGATTTTGAACGTGTTCTCGCCTGGAATGTAATCAATCAGATTATGCTTCGCCGCTTCTCTTAAAGCGAGCTCCGATTCAGAACTGCAGGGAATAATGATATAACCGGGGAATTGTTTCTTCAGACGCTCGATGTTCTCTTTCGCTCCGGGAACGTCCATCTTGTTCGCGGCGATAATCATTGGCTTGACCCTCTTTCGGACAAGGGAAGCGAGATGCATCAGGTCATCGTCGGTCCAGTCCGTTATTTTCTTTACAAGGAGGCCTGATGATTTGAGTAGGTCCTCGAGGAACTCTTCGGTCGCGCCAAACCCCGTCAGATGCTTCGCGACTGCCTTATGCGCCTCTCCTGAGGTCTGCTGGATGCTGCGCGCGAACTTGTCCCAGCCCTTCTGTATCAACCCGAGGAGCCAGAAGTCGAGCTCTTCTTCCAGGAACTTGATGTCGCTGGCGGGGTCGTAAGAAAGCGGCTCCATCGGCTCTCCCTTTTCATTCGTGCCGCCGGAAGCGTCTATGACATGGATTAAGCAGTCCGCCTGGCGCAAATCATCAAGGAACTGGTTGCCTCTGCCTTTGCCTTCATGCGCCCCGGGAACTAGCCCCGCGACGTCGAGCATCTGCACAGGCACAAACCGGTTATGCCGAATGCAATACCCTTCCCGCGGCGTGCAGGTCTGGTTGAAGAACTTCGCGGCGCACTCCAGCTTCACGTACCCAACGCCCGAATTCGGCTTGATAGTCGCGAAGGGGTAGTTGGCGATGTAGACCTCTGCAAGCGTAGCTGCCTTGAAGAACGTGCTTTTCCCTACATTGGGCTTTCCGACAACACCGACGAACATAAGACGCTTGTTTCCGGGTTTCTTATAAAGATTATGGACACGCGCCTTAGTGGGCCCCGTAGAAACGTTTATATATAGTCTATCCCAGTATACGTTTTATGGCAGGCGGAGGAGACACGTTGCGGCAGATAGAGGAAGCGCGTATCAAGTACAACGATGTCTTTCATTTCAAGAACCTCTACAATATGGTCCATGAGTACCTCATCGACGAGATGTGGTATGGCAGGGACGGCCCGCAAGATTATCCCACTTCTTCCCATCGTGACATTGAGACGTTCTACATGGAGCGCACCATGCAGAAGGCCCTTCACAAAGGCGGCAAGCAGTACTGGATTTGGTGGAGGCTCTACAAGAAGCCCCTGTACCGGTATAGTGGCTATTTTGAGTATAAGCTCGAAATCGAGTTCCACGGCGAGTACATTCAATCTGTGGATATCATGCACCAGGGAAAGAAAATCAAGGCCGATAAGGGCGAACTTGAGATTCATCTCAAAGGAAAAATTATCCGCACGGACCTTGGCAATAAATGGAAGGACCACTGGCTTCTCAAGCATTTCCAAGACGTATATGAAAAGCGCATCCTAAGCCAGGACCTCGACAAAGCCGAGAAGGACCTCTGGCGTGAAATGTACCGGCTCCAGGGCGTCATCAAGAGCTATCTCAACCTGCGCAACTTCATCCCCGTGCCCGAGCCCTTCCACCCCGCGCAGTATGGCATGGAAGAGATACAGTAGATTTTTTAATTTTTATTTTGCGAGTTCTATTGAGACACATATAGCCCTAGAGGTTCATTAGTTGGGGAGAATTCATTTTCTATGGATCTGCCCTTCGGCTTTGAGGAACGTTTTTAAACCGTTTGCCACTCTGCACTATCGCCCCTGTGGCTCAGTGGTAGAGCGACTGACTTGTAGCCGTTTGAGGTCAGAAATCAGTAGGTCCTGGGTTCAATTCCCAGCGGGGGCATAATTGGTTCATAGTAGGAGGTTCAAAGAAAGAATCATTTCTTTTTTTTATCATGCATCGCCTTGAAGCTCTCGGGAAGGTCGATGACGTACTTGCCTTCTTCTAAGCGGAAGATAATCGGCTTCTTTTTGAAGAGGCTGACGAGGTCGAGCTCGTACTGGCCAGGTTTCAAGATGCGAATGCTCTCGAAGTCAAGAACAACGGGCTCATCGGGATTGCGCTCAGAGCCTATCATCTCGAGGACATCGTCCTCAATCTCGGTCTTCTGCTCCGGGTTGTGGGTAATGTTCGCCGCGAGCTTCTTCGCTTCCTCTAACTTCTCCTTTTTGATGTAGAAAAAGAGTTTCGCGCCGCAGACGCACCCTTTCAGAATTTCGTCGGCTCCGGCCTCGTAAAAGGTGCCGCAGCGCACGCATTGGTGAGGCATCGCTACTTCCTCTTGCGCTTTTCGTCAACCGTGTAGAGTTCAATCTTCTCCGGGTTGCGCTTGATTTCCCGCACGATAGTCGCGGGTCCGATAATCGTCATGCCCATGCGGTCGCCGAGGACAAAACTCATCATGTTCAGCTTAAGCTTCCTGAGCAGGTTGTCGCTCTTCTGCTCCGGGTTAATGACCGCAATTTCAATTCCCTTGAACTTGGGCGTGATGTGCTCCATCGTAATCTGGATGAGGTCTGCCTCCTCTTCCCTCCTGAGGCGGCCTTCGAGCAGGACAATCTTGTTCTCTTTTACTACCTCAAGAAGTTTGTGCACCCTCCTGGCGGGGGAGAGCTCTTCAATCTCCGTATAGGGGATAAATTGCAGGGTCAGCATGGGTCTTCCTCAGGACGCGAACTTGAACAGCGCGTCGTAAAAGTCATCCATATTCGTGCCGTACTTGGCAGAGAGGCCGATGACCTCGTACTGCGGGAAGGCGCTTTGGATGCGCTTGATGTTCGCTTTTTTCAAGTCCACTTTGTTCGCGGCGATAAGGACTGGGATTTCCCGGGCCGCGAGGTTGCCGATAAGTGTGATGTTGACTTGAGAGTATGGGTCTAAAGTCGCGTCCAAGACAATAATCACCGTGTCCATCTCATCGAGCCACTTGATGCTGTCGATGATGCCCTTGGTAGCTTCCTTCGCGCGGATTTTAGCTTCCTTCTCCGGAATGCCTGCCTTGAGGAAGTCCTCATAATCAATCTTGGTGGCGATGCCCGGAGTGTCAACGAGGTTGAAGGTCAGTTCCTTGCCTTGCTCGTTCTTGATGCTGATTTGCTCCTTGATTTGGATTTCTCGAGTCTCGTGGGCGACGTTGCTCACGATGCCCATATCTTCTCCGAGCCAGTCCTGGCAAATTTTGTTGGCCAGGGTCGTTTTTCCGCCGTTTGGAGGGCCATAGAGGCCGAGCTTGACATGCTTTTTCTTGCGGAAGAGGCCTTTCAGGAAGCGGTTGAAGAAGGCCGTGAAGATGTTCGCCATTGGCTCCTTCTGCCGTTCGATAATATATATACTTTTCCTTTACACGTACGTGATTAGCACCTTCGAAATCCTTGATGTGACAACCTAATGCGCTACGTTCCCGGGTGGAGCATCCCCTCGTAACGCGCGCACGACGAAAAACGAAGGGATTTCGACCTGAGGGTGTTAATCACGTACCCTTACACTCAATCAAAAAGTCTATATAGCTCCGCCTCCTGGCGCAAGGCATGGAAGAGATTGTGGAGCGGGACATTCTGGAGCTGCTGAAAGAGACCATCAAGCTGCTTTCGCAGGAGCATCCGAACCCGGGCGAACTCAAGAATATCTCCAACCGCACGGTCCACAACGCCTCCATCTTCCAGGACGAGGACTCGATTTCCTTCGCGGTGCTCATGTACTCTCTCTCCAAGGTGATTGAGCGCGCGGGAGAGTACCTGGATTATGATGACGCGCTGGAACATCTGCGCTGCGGAGTCAAGGCGCTTGAGCGCGAGAACGCGGAAGCCTACAGAAAGTGCCTCCAAGGGCTCTTTGACACGATCAAGCACCTCGACGGTCAGTACAAACAATATATCCAGGATGTCTTCTCGCAGGCAGCTATCAAGAAGGGGACGCATATGTACGAGCACGGCGTTTCGTCTTCCAGAACTGCTGAACTGTTGGGCGTTTCGCTCTGGGATCTCAAACAATATCTTGGCGCGACAGAGGGAACTGACGCGGATGTTGATATCGCGAGCGTTCGCCAGCGCCTCGTGTTTACACGGAGACTCTTCCAATGAGTCAGATTATCCTGGATTCCGGCCCCATCATCAGCCTCTCCCTCAACGACCTCCTGTGGCTCTTTGACAAGGTGAAAGATTATTACGGGACGACGTTTTCGGTTACCGAGGCCGTGAAGCACGAGGTCCTCGACCATCCGCTCGCAGGAAAGCGCTTCAAGCTTGAAGCGCTCCAAGTGATGCGCCTGATGAAGAAAGGGACGTTCGATGTGCTGAAATCTCCCGAGATTGACGCTTTGACCAATGAGATGCTTCCGCTCGCGAACGCCTGTTATTCCGCTAAAGGGAACAAACTCCAGCTCGTCCACTACGCGGAGATGAGCGCAATTGCGGCCGCTATCCTGAGCAAGGCCGACGCCGTGATGATTGACGAGCGGACTACGCGCTACCTCTTCGAGAAACCCGAGAAGTTAAGGAACGTCCTACAACACAAACTGCATACGCCCGTGGAATTGGACAAAGTTGTTCTTGCCAAGCTCCGACGCATGGCGAAGAACGTCAAGTTCACGCGCTCTGCCGAGTTCACGGCCGTGTGCTTTGAGAAGGGATTGCTTGACAATCTCCTCCCCGATATGCCTAAATCGAAAGAAAATCTTCTTGACGCGCTGCTATGGGCGTTAAAGTTAAATGGATGCGCCATCTCCACCAAAGATTTAGAAACCTTACTTCGACTGGAGTCCAAATGAAAGGCCTGGTGATTGGCGGGGAGTTTGGGAAAGTCATCGCGAGGCAGAAGAGTGGCGAGGCTCTTGAACTTGGCGAATTGCTGGTCGCGAATCTTCCTAAGGGAAATGTGCTACTGCAGGTGACTGACTTGCTTTTTGGCAGTCAAGTGAGCAAGCAGAACCTCGAGTTGATTTCTGGAATGAAGCTTGAGGAAGGAACGGCGACTGAATTCTTCGACGACACGGTGCGCAATTACACCCTGGCTGTGCTGAAGAGCGTGCTTGCTGTCAAAGACGGCAGCGCGAGCCTGAGCAAGCAGCTGCCTGCGTTCCTTTCCGACATTCGGGAAATAACCAAAGAAGATGTCTCGTTCATCGCGATTCCCAAGCATCCGTTGTTTATTGGCAAGTTGAGGTCTGGCTCCAAAGTACTTGATGTTGATGTTTCTCTTCCTGGCGACAAAGTCTTTTCTCATCATATCCTGATTCCAGCGACGACTGGACGCGGGAAGAGCAACCTGACTTCCTGCATGCTCTGGAGCGTTGTGGACAAGGACTACTGCGGAATTTTGGTTTTGGATCCGCACGACGAGTATTATGGGCGGACGGGGATTGGACTGAAAGACCACCCTTCCAGGTCGCAAGTCGTTTATTATACGCCTAATTCGCCGCCACCAGGAGCCGCGACTTTGAAAATCAACGTTTCGCTTTTGCACCCTGTGCATTTCATGGGCGTTACGAGCTTCTCTGACGCGCAGGTGCAGGCGCTTGGCAGTTATTACCGCAGGTACGGGAAGACGTGGGTGGAAGCGGTTATCTTGGAGAAGCCGCTTGACGTGTCGTTCCATGAGGGGACTCTAGCAGTTGTGAAGCGCAAGTTGCTGAATCTTCTTGATTTGGAGTGGGACGGGCAGAAACTTTCCAGCCAGGGCGTGTTTTCGCTCGGTGGCGGAGAAGGCACGATTTCCGCAATTTGCGCGGATTTGGACGCCGCGAAGAAGGTGATTGTGGATACGTCTTCGTTTTCCGGTGAGACGGAAATTCTTGTCGGGTCGCTTATCTGCAACGAGATTCTACAGCGGCACAAGCACGCGAAGTACGCCGGAACTCTGGATACACTGCCCGTTATCAACATTATCCTTGAAGAGGCACCCCGCGTGCTGGGAAAAGAGGCGCTGGAGCACGGCCCAAATGTGTTTTCCACGATTGCGCGCGAAGGAAGGAAGTTCAAGGTCGGGCTGACCGCGATTACACAATTGCCATCGCTGATTCCGCGGGATGTGCTTGCTAATATGAACACTAAAATTATTCTGGGGCTGGAGATGGCTCCTGAGAGACAGGCGATTATTGACTCCGCGTGCCAGGATTTGTCTGATGACAATCGGGCGATTGCTTCGCTTGACGTCGGGGAAGCGATTGTGACTTCTAACTTCTCCAAGTTCGCGATTCCGGTTCGCATTCCCAAGTTCGAAGATTTGGTGAAGGGGACGAAAACTGGGAAGAAAGCGTTTGTTGGGATGAAATAGAAAGAGTTTGAATTATTTGAGAATCTCTTTCATCTCATCTTTTAATCTTGTTTCAAAGTCCACGACGCGCTCTCCCTCTTGCTTCTGGGTGTCGAGGAGGGAGAGGAGGCGCAGGGCGAGGTCTTTCGCGTTCCTGCCCTTGAGGTCTTCGGTGACGAGTTCTTCCACAAGGCCCTTCTCGATGTCCTGGATGTGGCGCAGGTCGACTTTCACTTCATGGGTTTCTTTTCCGGAAAGAGCCGCAGTGTTCCTGAGGACGGCGAAGGCACCGCGCTCTTTTAACGTTTGACAGAGCGTTCTGAAGTCGATGTCGGACGACTTGCCCTCGGAGAGGACGCCTTCGACGCGGATGAGGATAATTTTGTCTTGAACCATAAGGGTTGAGAGACGCTCTTCGAGCTGTTGTTTTGCCCATTCGGAGGACTTGCCTTGGGCTGTTATGAGGACAGACTCTACCTCCTTGAGTTTCACTTCCACTCTTCGGGGTTTCCAGTCCTCGATGATGTAGAAGCCGCCATTATGCAGCTCCTCGAGCTCTGAGAAGCTGTTGGGAAACAGAGGGCCAGTGTAGGCGACGATGCCGTGGTTCGGCATCGGCTCGCAGAAGATGAAATGCGGGTGGCCGCCGGCGTAATAATTGAAGCCTTTGGGCAATAAAGAGAGGGGGTGAGTGTCTACATTTTGTAGGTCCTTGGGCTTGAGCTCGGAGAGGAGCGCGTGGAAGAGAAAGATTTTCTCGCCGGGTTCGCTTTCGAGTTGCGCGAGGTCGAGGTCGCGATAATAGTCCTTGTCGAGACTGCCCATCCTGCCGAGGATGCCTGTTAACTTGATGTGGGTCTTGGGGTCGGTGGTGAACTTGAGGCAGAGCTTGCCCTCCCGTTCTTCTGCCTTGGAGACATTAATTGCCAGCCCCGCGTGCTCCAGGACATCGAGCATGGTCTTGCCTGAAGGTGAATAATCGTGCGAGCCCGCGATGAAGTAGATGGGAATGCTCGCGTCTTTGAGCTGCCTGAACTTTGCCGCGACGCGCTTGACGCGGTCGATGCCTGGGAGGGAGGTGTTGAAGAGGTCGCCGGCGATGACGATAAAATCTACTCGCTCTTTGAGAATGAGGTCGATTGCTTTCTCGAAGGCTTCAATCGACAGCTCTGTCAGCAGCGGGTCCCGCCAGCCCCCGACATGGCAGTCCGCGAGATGGGCGAACTTCATAGCTTTCAGAAGTGGAAGAGGGTATAAAAGAGTTTAGGTAAAAGAAGCGAGGAGTTAATCCTTCACGAAGGTGTTCTTGACGCGCTGGGACTTCTTGAGATAGAGGAGACTGAAGAGCGATGCGACCGCTACAAAAAAGAAAGGTATCAGGCCGCGAAGAGTGTACAAGATGAAGTCAAGGTCATAGTTGCTGCTTCCGCTCCAAACCATGTTGCCATAAACAAAGTAAATCGCTTCTGTTAGGAAGGCAAGACTAAGAACCCCCATACAGATAGTTGCTACTTTAACAAATTTTTTGCTATGGTTGTGCATCAGAAGAATGACTTTGATAACAAAGAAGAGCAAAGCCAGATAGACCCAATCGAACCATTCCAGATCATAAGTATAAAAGGTGAGAAAGAACAGGACAAGACCGCTCACAATTGCGGATGACCACCGTACTGTCCGTAAAGAGATTCTTGTCGAGAAGAGCCCGATAACGAGGAGGTACACTCCCATTAGAACTATTACCAGAGTCGTTAAGTCAAAGGAGAGAACTCCATACGCCATTAATTCCTCAAAAAAATACGTTTTGAAATAGTCGAAGTCTCCGGCGATTGCATACACCCAACTTCCGAGTGTATAAGCAATCAGGAAAAGGGAGACTGAAAGCTGAACCCGTTTGTTGATAGGCAGTAACAGGAAGGTTATCGTGACCAGATACATCACCCCCATAAAGCAAACAAGAGGGTCGGAAAACCCGCCAAAAGCCCCAAAAAGAAGCGCTGAGCCCTCCCCAATATAGAACATTAGGGCTAAAAAAACAGCTGATGCATACAAGAATACGGCAAGAACCATCAACCACCCTTTGATACCCGCATGTTGATTGGGTGTTATTGAATCCATAAAAGCGCCTTATCCGCAATTAATGCCCGCCGTGACCGCCACCATGACCGCCACCACCGCTCATCGGGCCGCCGGCCATGAGGGCGACGGTGAAAATAGCCACCAACAGAATGAACATAATGCCCATGAACTTGGGGTGGAAGATGAAGTTCTGCGTCGTGACATAATCCTGCTCCACAATCACGTTGCCGTTCTCGTCCATGTCGCCCGGCGCCTTGAGCTGGGAGCGGAGATACGCGAGCGTGCCAACAAGGAAGACGAGCACGAGGATGATGAAGAAAACGCTTTTCGCCTGCGGATAATCGCTCACGTCGGCTCCGAGGACCTTGCCGGCCATCATCACGAAGATGCCGAGGAACATCAAAACCGCGAGCCAGGGCGTGACGTTCGTCACGATATTGGTTACGGTGTCCGAGACAATAACCAGCAGGCTGGCCGCCAAGGCGATAATCCAGCAAATCCAGTCATGGCCCTCAAACCAGTGGGTGTGCTTGAAGAACACATAGCCGCCGATGAAGACGAGGATGAAGACAAAAATGCGGGAGAACGCCGCAATGCCAGTAACGTCGATGAAGGTCGCCATGCTTAGTGGCCGCCGCCACCGCCTCCCTTGCCGCCGAAGAGCTCGCCGATGTTGACGCCGAGCCTGCCAAGCACGCCCACGTCATGGTCATCCTCGTGCGTGATAAAGGCGATGATGATGCCAAACACCAGGAGGAGGACAAACATGCTTACCGCTTCTTCGCCGAAGAAGTTCGCAAAAGAGTCCACTCCTCCTGAAGCCCACCAGCCGGCCGAAGCGCCAAAGATGTAGATGATGGTGAAGAAGGAAAAGAGCGCCACCCATCCCGGCATGGTCAGGCCGAGCATGACTTTGTCATGCGCGAAGACCCCTATCAGGATGAGGAGCATCATGATGGCGACGATGACCACCGAAATGCTTGGCAGGGCTCCATTGATGACATCGACAGGGTCATAATTGATAGGGTAAGAACTGGTGACGTGCGGCAGGATGACACTCAGAGCGAGAACCAAGGCCACAATAACATTATAATTCTTGCGCCCCTGCCCCAGGATGTGCGTCTTCTGCATCACCGAGAAGACGATAGTGAAAACAAGCAAGAAGGGCAAGAGGATATCTGTGAGCCCCCAACTGTCTAGATTTTTGAAAAAGTTCTCAAGCGCTACCATCTAGTTCACCTCAGTGGCCATGCGATTCACCGTGACTATCCCCATGCTCCTCCTCGTGCTCGGCCTTGCCGGGCTCGCGGATGATATAGGCGATGAAGAGTACGAAAAATCCGAGCAGGATGATGGCGCCGACGCTGTCGCCGCCCTGACCCTTGCTTACGAAGTTCCAGAAGCGGTCGAGCCAGCTCACGCCATTATCGTCGGTGATGGCGTTCATGAAGATAAGGGCGATTCCTATGAACATGACGAACATGAAGAACGTCTGCCAGCCTCCTTTGAGGTAGACAGGGTCGCCTTCCTTCATGAAGCTGCCTACAAGCAAGAGGAAGAGGACGCTGAGCATCAGCAAGATGACCATGTCCGAACTGACTTTGGTGATAATCTCCACCAATCTCGAGCTCGCGATGACCAGGAAGGAGACGACGAACGCGACCATGGCGTTGAGGTTCTTTCGGGTCTCCACATGGCCGTGCACGGTCTCGGTGCCCAGGACGCGCGTTTTCTCCAGAATGGCGAAGGTGATGGTGAAGACGAGAATGAAGGGGAGGACGACGTCATACAGGCCCACGGTGTCGAAGAATTCGACTACTCCACGGAAGACACTGCTGGCCATAAACCGGTTTTTGAGCCTTTAGCTATATAAAGGTTTTGCTCGGGATTTTTTGGGGAGCTCCGCAGGGGGAAAGAAGGCGAAATCGGGATAAAACGGCATGAGCGATGTCTTTAAATAACCGATAAGGTTTGTTTCCTGTATGGCACGCGTCAATCTCGACCAGGTGAAGAAGGAGATTTCAAGGCAGGACGGACTGCGCGAAAACCTTATTAGAGACGCGCGCAAGCTGATTATCAAGAGCAAGACCGCCATCGGCTGCATCCAGCGGGATGAGATGGAGCAGGGCGCGAAAGTGCTCGAGCAGATGAAGCAGGAGCTGGCTGAACTCGGATTGACCGCGGCGAAGCACAATAAACTGCTCCATGAGGGCATCTTCAAGGTGGCGGCGCAGGAGTATGTTGAAGCGCTGAGCCTTTACTATTTTGTTAAAGAAGGCAAGATTCTCCCCTATTCTGAGGAGTTCCACGACCCGGAAAACTATCTGATGGGCCTGTGCGACCTTTCTGGAGAACTGGTGCGCAAGGCTATCAATGCAGTCATCAAGGACGACCCGATGATGGCGGTGCGCATCAGGCATTTCCTCGAAGATATGTACACTGAAATGTCCAAGTTCGACTTCAAGAACGGCGAGCTGCGGAGAAAATACGACGGCATCAAGTATGATGTCAAGAAGCTTGACGACGTCGTGTTCCAGCTCAAGATGAAGGATAAAGTATGAGTTTCTCGTTTACGATTCTTAAGCAGGATTCGAAGACCCGCGCCAGAGTGGGGAGAATAAAGACGAGCCATGGCGCGATTGACACCCCTTATCTCGTTCCTGTGGCGACGAGCGCTTCGGTGCGGACTCTCGACTCTGAAGATTTGAGCATTCTCGGCGCGGAATGTGTACTCTCGAATACGTATCATTTGCATCTTAGGCCAGGAGACGAACGGATAAAAAAGTTAGGCGGATTGCATACATTCATGCATTTTTCGGGTCCCATCTTCACGGACTCAGGCGGCTTTCAGGCGTTTTCCCTGGGCTTTGGCCGGGAGCACAACATCAACAAGCTTGGCAATATTTTCCCGCAGGGAAAACGGACGGAGGAGAAGCAGAAGAAGCTCGCGCACATCTCTGACAAGGGGGTGCTTTTCGAATCGGTGTATGACGGGAGCAAGCAATTGATGAACCCCAAGAGGTCGATGAAGATTCAGAGCAATCTTGGAAGCGATATTATCATGGCGTTTGATGAGTGCACGTCTCCGCTTTCTGATTACGAGTATACAAAAAAAGCGATGGAGCGGACGCATCGGTGGGCGCTTGAATCGCTGAAGTTTCACGACAAGAAGCAGGCGCTCTATGGAATTATTCAGGGCGGCTGGTGGCGAGATTTAAGGGATGAAAGTACGAAATTCATTTCTGAGTTGCCTTTTGAAGGCATCGCGATTGGCGGAAGCCTGGGGCACAGCAAGAAGGACATGCACACGATTCTCGATTGGGTGATTCCCGAGCTTGATGCGCGTCCAAGGCATCTCTTGGGGATTGGGGACATTGATGACTTGTTTGAGTGCGTTGAACGAGGGATTGACACGTTCGACTGCGTGGCTCCGACACGGATTGCGCGGCGGGGGAGCCTGTATATCCGCCCCGCTGCTGGAGGACGACTGTCCAATAAATTCCGCATCTCCATCAAGAGCGGGAAGTTCAGGGAGGACAAGAAGCCGATTGATTCCGCTTGCAAGTGCCCGACGTGCAAACAGTATTCAAGAGCTTACTTGCGGCATTTGTATTCGATAAATGAGCTTTCGTACTATCGGCTGGCTACTCTGCACAACGTCCAGTTCATGCTGACGTTGATGGCTGAGATTCGGGAGAGCATTCAGAAAGGGACGTTCTTGAAACTGAAAAAGAGATGGCTGAAGGCTTAGCTCACTCGGAATCCGCGAAGGTAAATTTGTTGATTTTCTTGGCCCAGTAGAGGAAGGGGTTGTCGCAGAACGCGATGACCCACTTCAAGGCGTAGCTCGTCCAGAAGATGGAGATGATGGTGGGCCAGTCAAAGACCTGGGTCCAACCGAAGAGACCGCCGAGGCCGACAAACGCAATCCAGGTGAAGATGGCGTTGTCGACAAAATCGACAACGGTACTGGTGACGGTGTTGCGCACCCAGAGGAGCTTGCCCTGCATCTTCTCCTTGATTTTGAGGAACAAGGAGACTTCGAGGTGCTGGGAGACCAGATAGGCGGCCAAAGAGGCTATGAGGATTCTCGGGAGCACACCGAAGATTTGCGCGAGTGCCGGGGCGAAGGTGTCAGAAGCATCCGGGGTGAAGGCTAACAAGAGTTGCATGATGACGGTTGTCGCGAGGAGGATGAAAAATCCAATCCAGATGGCTTTCTTCGCGGCTTTCCTGCCGTATTTCTCCATCAGGATATCACTCGCTAAGTAGGTGGTGCAGTAGATGATGTTGCCTTCTGCGGTTACGAATCCAAAAATCTTGATGAGCTTCATCACCTGGATGTTGGCGAGGATGACCGCGATGGCTGTCCAGGCGTAAAGGCCTGTTTTCCCGAATAGCTTGTACGCGAGGAGTATCGAGAGGAATGTGACAATCAGAAGAGCGACCCAAAGAATCTCGTTTTGGAAAGGAATTGCCATCTGTAGGTTGAAAAATGGGAGTTATATAAAGATTGTGGGGAAAGACAGCGGTGTGAAAATCTTTATATAGCAACGGCTGAACCATCCGTATCTATGAAGCGAACCCACCACTGCGCCCAGCTGCGGCCGTCGGACATCGGAAACGAGGTTGTTCTCGCTGGCTGGGTCAATAAGAGAAGGGATTTGGGTGGCCTGATTTTCGTTGATTTGCGGGATAGAGAGGGGATGACCCAGCTCGTCTTCAATCCTGAGCATAACAAGAAGCTCTATGAAACTGCTTATGGTTTGAAGCGCGAAGATGTCATTATGGTCTCCGGGAAGGTGCGCCAGCGCATCGAGGGGCAGTCGAACAAGGACATGCCGACGGGTGAGGTTGAGGTGTTCGCGTTCGAACTGGAGATTGTAGGCAGGTATGAGATTCTACCTCTTTACTATTTTGTTCCGAGTTATGTCGATACACGATTGTAATGGTGATATATTGATGTGCG
>JAUSJW010000062.1 GCA_030647105.1 Nanobdellota archaeon
GAAAACTGCGTCAACCGAGCGATAGACCTCCATAGGCCTCTCAGCGATAATTTGCAAATCCTGAAAGACCTAACGGGGCAGTTACATCCAGAGGTTATTCGTGAGCTTACTGGCTTTGCAATGAGAGTTTATCTCGGAAAACAGGCTAATGTAGACATAAGCAAAGAAGCGGCAAGAGCCGCCAGTCGTTATGAACACGACCCTGACCATCAGATGATTTACGCTATCGCATATAGCTTAGATAGGCATTTGCCCAAGTAATTCTACCTTTTTAGTATACTAATATACCAAAAACAGAAAGTTTAAATAGCTACAAACCGATAAATGCCCAGAATAGCTACAGCCCTATGTCAGAACCCAAGAAAGAACCCGTGAAAAAAGCGCCCAAGCAGGTTTCCTATGCCGATTCGCTTCAGTTCCTGCCGATGCCTCGGCCCCACCTCCGCTTCAAGGGCGTGTGGGACATGCAGGACCTCTATGAGTTCATGATTAGTTATTTCCGCGACCGCAAATACAAGTTCTACGAGCGCCAATACAAGCACAAGGTGCCCTACCCCTACGGATATGAGCGCCAACAGGTCTGGCAGGCCGACGCGATTTTCGACGAGACCTACCAATGGCACATTAATGTCTACCTCCACATCTATGACGCGCAGGACATCACCGTAAAGATGAGAGACGGCAATGTCCGCACCTTCACCAAGGGCCGCATTTGGATAGAGTTCTCAGGCCGCGTGACTATTTTCGACGACCACCGCTGGCTCGAAAGCCCGCTCGCCGCTGAACTGCGCTCGTTCCTCAACAAGTATATTGTCAAGAAGCGCCACCAGAACGGCATGTGGGACGTGCTGATGTACCGCGAAATCCAAAAGCTGGTCTGGCTGACCAGGCGCCGCCTCAAGATGGAATACGACGACTACGAACAGCGCCACTGGACCGGGGTGCATGGATAATGGGCGAAGTGCACCAGGTGGTGGACCATCTCAAGCTCGAGTACCGTGGCGTCTTCAATATCAGGGAGATGCTCTCCGGGCTGGGAAGATGGCTCAAGGAGAACCCCTACGAAAAGGGCGGAGAGTACATGTCTGAGCAGCATACGCCGCACGGCAAGTGCATTGAATATACCTATTGGCCCTGGAAGAAAGAAACCTACCCTTACATGCGCCTTTACATGAAACTGCATATCCTCATCTACGACGCGAAGAAAGTCGACGTCCTGGTGGGCAAGCGAAAGATGACGCTCGACCATGGCCGCATCCTCATTTACATGGACGGCCTCATCGACTACGACCATGACAGTTATTGGGACGGCACTCCACTGCACCTCTTCTTCCGCACACTGTGGATAAAGTACGTACTGCGCAACTATACGCAGTTCTACGAGCGCAATCTCATCAACGACGTCCACGACCTGTACGAGTACTTCGAGCGCATGCTCAACACCTACAAAACCTACAGGCCCATCGAGAAGCAGCCGCACTTTTACGACTAACATGGAAGAGAAAAAGCTTGTTGTTGACGGCATCCGGTTCACGTACAACGGACCCTTCGACATCATCGAGTTCCACCGCGAAATCGACCGCTGGATGGAGCGCAAGCACTTCGAGAAAGAGATTAAGAAGAAACAGGAGCAAGTCGAACTCGACCACAAGAAGCTCGAGTATGTCTTCGAGCTCTGGCACAAGACGAACAATTATATTATCGTGGTTGTGCGCATGAAAGCCTTCTTCGACAACGTCGTGGACTTCGAGATGGAGCGCCATGGCCACAAGCGGATGCTCCAAAAAGGGAGTGTGCTTATTGTCTTCGACGGCTTCCTCGAGGAGAACATCGATGACTGGTGGGGCCAGAAGCCCTGGTGGGCCTTCTTCAAAGCGATTATCGACAAGTACCTCAAGCATTTCTGGTGGAACGCCCACGACAGCCACGTTGTCGAACCCACGTATGATCTCTACGATACGCTCTATAAGTTCTTCAGAAGGCATTAGCTTTTTATAGCGTGTCGCAATTGAGATGCTCGCGGAGGTAGCGAAGCTCGGTTAAACGCGCAGGACTTAAGTCTCTCGAAGACATCCTGTTCCTCAGTGGATTCGAGGGTTCAAATCCCTTCTCCCGCATAGTTTTCTTAATTTATCTTAGTTAGGAGGGGAGCCGATACGATCTTCCAAGCTGCCGCTCCGTCGCATAATGGACTACCTTGACCCAGTTCTCAAAAGCAGCAAGTTCTGAGACAGCTCCGCGATAATACGAGCTAGAGGGCGCATCCTTCACCTCTCGAGGGCTTTTCGGCCCGACCGCGAGCCTGCCCGATTCAGAAAAATGTAGGGTTTCATAATCTGCCTGTTGCAGATTTCGCAGCCTCCTGCGCTCCTGGTGCGTGCGGATAATCTCATCAGGAGTGAGGAAATTGAAGAGCGCCGCGACAGGAAGGGTAAACAAAGCGTGGCGATAATCTGAGGTATAAAGAAGAACATGGGGTAGCGTGCCCCCTTCGCCCTGCTGGTAATAATGATTTCTGACATCAGTCATGACCGCATAGAATCCCGCGCGCTCCTTCCATTTCTCAATGAAAGTATCCCAAAACGTTTGCCAAGACCCATCAAAGAGGGCGCTTTCAGATGTAACTCCCCTCGCCTTGGGATGATTTGCCAGGAATCTCCAATGAGAGTCCCATTTAGGGTCGAGGAGATGGTCCAAGTTCATCACCAACCCTTCGGCCGGAACAACTCCTGCGAAATAGGCTCGAAGAGCTTTCAACGCGGGCCTTTGGCGCTCGAGGTAATGCGCAATGCGCCCTGGATTCGGGATGTAGCGGGTAGGCACGCTCAGGTCGCAGATGATAACTTGATAATCTGACAAGTTGAACGGCTTATGATGGTCTCCACCTGACACAAAGGAATGGTGCTCGGGTTTTCCGAATAACCAATTCCTAAGCACTCGGACTTCTGAAAATTCCGGCCCTAGTTGGGGGAGGAGCCGGTCCGGAAAGGACTGATAGAGCCGAAAATCGAGTGAGTCTCCATCATCCGAAGGAAGCGCGTACGTGCCATCAGGCCGGCGGGCGCGGGCAATCGCTTTTTCCAAGTCGCCAGTATGCAATGCCGAACCTAGTTTTACAGTAGGCCCCCCATCCTCCACAATCAGCACGTTGATACCCATTCTCACAGCAAAATCAAGGGGGCTATTTAAGTATTTACTATAGAGGAAAGACAGCCTAGACCGGCAATAACCTTTAAATACCGCGCGAAAGTCTTTCCAAGCAGTGCCCTCATAGCTCAGCGGTAGAGCGTTACCTTGGTATGCGCAGCGATGCGTTGACAAAGAGGTAAAGGTCCTGTGTTCAAATCACAGTGAGGGCAGTTATTCTTTCGGGCGGCTTTAGCCGTCCTCTTTCGCCGGCCACAAGAAAGCTCTGGCTTTCTGTGGCACCGGAAACTTTGTTTCCTTGTGCCTTTGAAAAGACCAGTGGGAATCACGGTGAGTGCATAGAAATCCAAAAACCTAAGAAAGGGTTGGGTTCGCCACGGTGTCACATTCTTCCTTCGTGGTGAAGCACGGCTCTACGCTGTCCACGCACCAGCCGCCGGTGCCCTCAAGCGCGTCCTGAGTGAAGACGCAAACGAGGGGCACTGCCGGAGGCGGGAAGATATCTATGGAGGGAGCAAGCTGGATCCCTGAGAACATGAAGTATTGCGCCGCGAAAAAGGCGAGTACTCCAACGAGGAGAGTCTCCACAACCAAGGCGAAAAAGGCCCGCTTCTTAGAGATGCCGTGCAACGCTGACAATCCGAAGAGCAAGATGACCAGCTGCCAGATTCCTGCGGCGAGAGAGCCGATAACAGGCACGAGCATCAACAGGAGACCGAAGAGCGCGCCCGCCGAGGAATACGCGAGCGCCTGATACGTCGCGGTATACGTGCCAGAGCCGCGGAAGAGCTTGACAAAGAGGTGCAGCAACGCCGCTCCGATGAAAGAAGAAAGCAGGGAAAACACGAAGATGCCGACGCACATCGCCGCAATCCCCAAGACACCCCAGGTGCCGAAAAGCCCCAACGTGGCGACATCAAGGGGTAGGTATTGAGAGAGGAAAGACAAGAAAAACGTGTAAATCACGAAAAAGATGCCGCCGAGCAGCACTGAAAACAGCAACATCGTGAGCGCGAAGAATCCGAACGCCTTGCCCAGCTTCTCTCCCTTAATCTGTTCGAACAACCGGCGCGGAGAAAACAGCGCGAGCTTCAGACGCTTGAAGTAGCCCATCTTGACGGGCAGTGCCTGGGGCGTCGGGGCCAACGAGGCGTTCATCGCTTCCGCAATCTGGTCAGCCGGGTAGCCCGCACGAGAAAGCACAGATTGGATTTGCGCGGGAGCATACCCCTTTGAGCGCACTTGGCGGATATACGCGAGAAGCTCCTCTTTTGCCATAAGGTTACCCCCTAACGTGGGTTTATATATATTTCGAACAAAAGTTTATATACGCAGAGACGGAAAAAGAGCGGGGATGGTACTTTATCGGCTGGAAAAAAAGAGGTTAGGTGAGCTGATAGGCCGATTGATGCTAGACGCGGAAGTCATCGCCCCGGTAAAGAAAGACGTTGTGCGATTCCTGCCCATCGCGCATCCAGAAGAAATCCACCTGGAAAGAAATGCGTTTTTCCCGGCCAAGGAATATTTCTTCCCGCAGCATCAGACCTTGTTTCAGTTCGACGGAAAGTCGTTTGCCCCCGTCATCCCAAAGCCAAAAAAAAGAGTCTTCTTCGGCCTGAGAAGATGCGACCTCACAGCCATTCGCCACCAGGACCTCGCCTTTGAAGAGGTCAAGGACCCTTACTACGAAACCATGAGAAAATCGGCCTTGCTTATCGGCTACCATTGCCCCAAAGCTCCGTCGCCGTACTGCTTCTGCGGCTCCCTGCCCCAAATCGAGTTCTTCGACCTGATGTTCTTTGACCAGCAAACGGGATTCCTCGTTGAGACCGGCTCAGAGAAAGGAGAACAGATTGTAAGAGAGCATCCCGAGTTATTCGCCCTTACAGACCTGCCCAAGCCCGACACCAAAATTCCCGGCGCGGACAGGCTTCACGTTGAAAACATCGCGCCCCTCTACGACCATCCGGACTGGAAAAAAGGAGCGGACCAATGCCTCTCGTGCGGCGCGTGCACGGCGCTCTGCCCCACCTGCTACTGCTTCGAAATCCACGATGAAGTATCGACAGCGAATCCCGACGCGGGAAAACGCTCGCGGAGCTGGAGCAGCTGCCAGCTTCCAGGGTTCACAAGAGTCGCGGGCGACCACGTTTTTAGGAAAGAGCGCGACCATCGCTTCAAGCACCGCATTTTCCACCAACTGGAATACTTCAAAGAAAAGCACGGCGTGCCGCTGTGCGTCGGCTGTGGCAGATGCATCGAGGCCTGCCCGACGAGAATTGATTTTGTAAAGCTTCTGAACGAGATGAAGACATGAACCCGTATCTCCCCCAGCCCTACACGATTTTGGAGTTCAGAAGAGAGAGCCCTGACACGTTTACGCTCACCATAGACCTGAAAAAACGGCACAGTCCCGGCCAATTTGTCCAGGTGAGCGTCCCGGGCATTGGCGAAGCGCCCATTTCTATCTGCTCGGATTCGCGAAGCTATGTCAAACTCAACATCCGGGAAATCGGCAATGTCACGCGCGCCCTGGCGAAGTCCAAGAAAGGGGGCAAAATCTGGATTCGCGGACCCTATGGAAAAGGCTATCCGATGAAAGCGCTGGAGGGAAAAAATCTGGTCCTCATCGGCGGAGGCTGCGGAGTAGCGCCTCTGAAAGGAGTCATCGATTACATCGAGCATCACCGTTCCAAATATCGCGACATCCACCTCTTCCTCGGCTACCGCTCACCCGAAGAAATCCTCTTCAAGAAAGAGCTGAGGGAATGGAAGAAAAACTACCGGCTGGAAGTCACCATCGACCAGAACCAGCACGGAGCGTTCTGCTACGACGCTAAAGTTGGATTTGTGACAGAAGCCATCAATGCCGCCGTCTTGGACCCGCACAAAAGCGCCGCCTTTCTCTGCGGCCCCCCAGTCATGATGAAGGCGAGCATTGACCTGCTAAAGCAAAAAGGATTCCAGGAAGACCAAATCTTCATCAGCGCCGAGCGCCTCATGTACTGCGCCCTCGGAGTCTGCTGTCACTGCATGATTCGCGGGAAGTTCACGTGCGTTGACGGGCCGGTGTTCCGCTACGACGAAATCGGAGCGTTTACCCATGACTAAGCTCAAGGTCGGCGTTTATGGTATCACGGGCTGCGCGGGCTGCCAGCTCTCCATCATCTTCAACGAGGATGACCTCCTCGACCTTATCGAGCTGGTGGACCTCAAGGCGTTTCCCTTCATCAAGGAAGTGAACCCTGACGAGCAGTACGACATCATCTTCGTCGAGGGCCTAGTCGCTGACAAGGGGGACTTAGAAACGATAAAAAAGCTCAGGAAAAACGCGAAAGTCCTCGTCGCCCTAGGAGCCTGCGCCGCGACAGGCTGCGTGCCGGCGTACCGGAACTTCACCCTGAAGGAAAATTACGAGCACCTGCTCTACCGCAAAATCAAGGAGCTCCAGGACGTACAGCCAACACCTGTCGACATGCATGTCGCCGTTGATTATTATCTCCCGGGATGCCCTCCCGACAAACGGCAGATTCTCGCGTTTATCAAGGGCGCCGTGAAAGGCGCGATTCCAAAGCCGACAGACAATCCGGTGTGCGTCGAATGCAGGCAAAACGGAAACGTCTGCCTGCTGGAGCAGGGCAAGCCCTGCCTCGGCCCCATCACGGTAGGGGGATGCAACGCGGTCTGCGTCAACGGAGGCCTCGAATGCTGGGGGTGCCGCGGCCCGACAAAAGACATGAATCTTCCGCTCATGATTTCTCTGCTCAAGCGCAAGGGATTCGACGAGAAGTTCATCCAGGACCGGATGCGCACATTCGTCGGCCTGAAGCTACCGATGCTCAAGGAGGTGCTCCATGGCAAGAACCATCACGCTTGACCATATCACGAAAATCGAGGGCCACGCGAAGCTCAGGCTGAAAGTGGACCACGGCAAAGTAAAGCAATGCCATCTCACCTCGACAGAAGGCGCGCGGTATTTTGAGGGCATCGTTAAGGGTAGAAGATTCAACGAAGCGCACGAAATCACGTCGAGAATCTGCGGCATCTGCAGCTGCGCCCACGTCATCGCGGCAATTCAGGCGGTGGAGGACGCGCTGGGCGTTGTTCCCACAAAGCAGACCGTGCAGCTGAGACTCTTGATGACCCTGGGCGAGCGCATCCGAAGCCACGCCACCCATCTCTATTTCCTCTCCTTGCCCGACTACCTGGGCTACGAAAGCGCTCTCGCGATGGCAAAGAAGTACAGGCCGGAACTCCAGCGCGCGCTCGACCTGATGCGCTGCGGCAACGGCATGATAAAAACGCTCGGAGCCCGCGACCTCCACCCAGTCTCGGCGACCGTTGGCGGCTGGCTCCACCTCCCGACGCAGGAACAGATAAGCGAGATGGGACGCTCCCTTGAGTCGGTGAAGCGCGACGCGCTCTCGACATGCGAGCTGTTTAACGGATTGAAATTCCCGGAATTCCAGACGAGTGGAAACTATTTTTCGCTCGTGAACAAGAAGCAGTATCCCGCGCTCGACGGCGCGTTCGGATGCGGGAATCAAGTCATTGAGAAAAAAGACTACAAGTCGTTCATCAAGGAACGCCATGAGGCTGATTCCACTGCCAATTTCGTCGTCAAATCCGACAAGCGGTATTTTGTGGGGGCGCTGGCCAGAATCAATAACAACAGCCAGCTGCTCAGCGATGACGCCAAGAGAATGCTCAAAAAGTCCGGCGTCCAGCTCCCGTCGCTGAACCCCTACCACAACAACGTCGCGCAGGCCGTTGAACTGGTGCACTGCATCGACCAAGCGCGGGAAATCTGTGGTAGCCTCATCGTCAAGCAAGAAGAAGTGGAAACAATCAGGCCGAGGGCCGGCACGGGCGTTGGCATGATTGAGGTCCCGCGCGGCACGCTCTGGCATGAGTACACGCTCAACAAAGAAGGAATCATCACGAAAGCCAACATCATCACGCCGACAGCTCAAAACCTCCTCAACATCCAGGAGGACATCCGCATGTTTGTCCCGCAAGTGATTAAGAAGCCGAAGAAGCAAATTGTGTTGGACGTCGAAAAGCTCATCCGGAGCTACGACCCATGCTTCTCCTGCTCCGCGCATTTCCTCGAGGTGGACTGGAAATGAATAGGCGTGCCCATCACGAGATAGGCTTTGCGCCCTATGCGGTCATAGTTGGGATTCTAACCTGGATCGGTTTCAAGCTGAGGAAGAAGCGATGAACCGCAAGGTCTACGTTTTCGGAAATGAGCATCTCGAAGAGGATAGCCTGGCAAAAAAAACCGCGGTACTCCTAAAACCACTAACCGGAGAAGTAGTGTTCTGCCGGAGCGCCGATGAGCTGCTCGACGCGGAATCCCCGCTCGTGATTCTCGACGTCGTGAAGGGGCTCAAAGAGGTCAGGCTCATCCCTCCCAAAAAAATCAAGTCCAGAAGCCTCGTCTCGCTGCATGATTTCGACGTCGGCTATGTGCTGAAACTGATGGCTGAAATGGGACAGGAGAAAGACATAAAAATCATCGGCATCCCGGAAGAGGGAGAGCCGCAAAAAATCGCGAAAGAGGTCGAAGCATGTCTCAAAAACTTGGCGTAGGGCTGGTGCTAGGAACAGCGCTGGTCTCCGGGTTCTCCATCTTCATCAACAGCTATGGTGTGAAAGGATTCGACTCCTCAGTCTTCACGTTCGCGAAGAATCTCGTCGTAGCGGTCGCGCTCTTTGCCATCCTCCTGGGAACGCTCCGGTGGGATCAATTAAAACAGTTGAAAGGCAAACATTGGGCTCAGCTTGCCATCATCGGCCTTGTCGGAGGCTCTATCCCCTTCCTGCTGTTCTTCAAGGGCCTCCAGCTCACCACCGGGCAGATGGGCAGTTTCATCCACAAAACCCTGTTCCTGTACGTCGCCATCCTCGCGCCTATCTTCCTTAAAGAGCGCCTCTCGAAAAAACTCTTCTTGGGAACCGCCCTGCTCCTCGTCGGCAATTATCTGCTGATTCGCCCCGGGTTCGC
>JAUSJW010000071.1 GCA_030647105.1 Nanobdellota archaeon
AAGTCACCATCGCCACGATGCTCTACCTCTCGCTCACCTACGACCACCGTATCGTCGACGGCGCTCCCGCCGCGAGATTCATGCAGGAGCTTATTGCAGCGCTTGAGAACCCGAAGTTTTAGCGATGTCCTAATTGGGACATTTATTCTAATTTTGTCATAAAGTAACATCAGATTTATAAGATAAAAACGGTTCTTGATACCCATGGACACGATGGACTCACGTTTAGAAGCCAAAAAACATCTAGCTAACTCAGAACCGCTTCCAAAGGGAGTTTCTTTGACAAGAGTTGTAGATATCAGTACTTCTCCTTCTGATCCTCGTATTTCTTTTCCGTTTCCGGCGGTCACCCCGTTCGCGCATACGCTGGATAGGGCAGATTTAGAACAAGAATTGGGCGTCATAGCAAAAGATGGCACCTTTGTTACTCAAGAATTAAATGTCTCCAGTAATCCAGAAGGAAAATGTGTCGTCACCGCCGGCGTTACTCTACGGTTGAACTACCATGCCGGAACACATGCGGATACTCCCGCTCACTGGGGTGCTGAAGGCCAGTTTGGAGATCGCCAATATACTGGAAAAGCCATAATCGCGGATGTGCGTCATTTGCTCACTTCAGGTCAAGGGATAGACGAACGAGTCATTGATGAAGTTGTTGCAACGCTTTCCCGAAGAGTGGGGAGAGGTACAGACTATCTTGCAACCACGCGCATCTTATTCAGGACAACGAATGACTATGACTCTGGATGGACGGACACATTTGCGCCCTTTACAAAAGGAGGTGCGAAAAGATTGATGGGAAACTTACCTGGATTGGTGCTTGTCGGAACAGACGCCCCATCAATCGATGCACCAAAAGCCTCACCGATTATAGACCATGCGCACGGAGTCTTCTATGGAGAAGGAGTTGCTCTTCTTGAAGGACTTAGATTTGATGGCCTCGGCACCAATCGCGCATATCATAAAGGAACGCTTCAAACGGTTTGGAATCCATTGATGAGCGGACCCGACGCAAAAGGTGCCATTTGTCTCTATCATCCCAAAGAAACGGTTAAACTCGGAAAATAACCTCCTTATTTTTTTTCTTTAGCCGTACCCGGTAAATACTCCCGACGATTGCCATCATCGCGCTCAAGAACTGCCCCATACTAATACCATAGATTCGCGGGTCCACCCTCCAGAAATCGGTGATGAATCTCAGAACGCCGTAGCCCGTCACAAAACTCCAGAACGTCGTCCCTTCTTTCGTTTGTTTCTTATAAATTTTTAAGAGGATGAAAAAGAGAATCAAGTGTGAAATCGACGCATAGATTTGATACGGATGTCTGCATGTATCATCAACCGCCGTGAACACGACGCACCACGGCACGTTAGCAATCGGTCCCACCAGCTCCTGGTTCGTGAAGTTCGCTATCCTTCCCAAAGCAAGACCTAAGATAGCGGGAATCGCAATCGCGTCAAGAAGCTTCAGCATCGAAATCTTGTGCTTTCTTGAAAACATCCAAATCGCGGCCGTAGCGCCAATCAGCCCCCCGTGGAAGCTCAGCCCGCCGTGCCACACTTTCAGAATCTCGAGCGGGTCGGTCCAGAACACCGACGGGTTGTAGAAGACGAACTCGAAGAACCGGGCTCCTGCGACAACCCCGACCAAAAGCCACGTCAGCAGGCTGTCCAATTGATTCTCGTTCAAAGCAAGTCGGCCTTCTTTGCTCCACTTTCTCAAGAAGAGGTAGGTGATGACAAACCCAAAAGCGTAGATGATGCCGTAGTACCGCACTTCAAAGGGGCCCAGATGAACAATCACAGGGTCTATCGAATTGACGAACATAGCCACTTTCAGAGGCAGGAATATTTATAAATTGTGGCGATGCAGTTTTTTCATGGACGAATTGAAGACCTGGGCCCTGAATTACTTCAAGAGCCGCGACGCGTTCACAAAGTCTATCATCGCAATAGAAGACGCTCCAGACGGCTTCTCCATCCAGTACAAGGGCAGGAAAGACAAAGTCGTGATTGTACCTCAGATTGCCTCAGCTTCTAAAGAGGCCATCGTAACTTCTCAATGCCTCGTAACCCTGAACGAGCCCAAGAACATCGACGCGTTAATCGCGCGCTGGCCAGAGTTCAAGACGCGCGACATGAAGCTCATCTTTGTCCTTCCCAGCCAGCCGCACAAGAAATGGGTGCTCAACCCGTTTGCCCACGCGAGGGTCTGCGACGAATCTTCTTTGAAGCGCGGACTTTACGCTTTAGCTGAAGAATTGCCTTAAATTAAGGGAAAAAGAAAACTTACTTCTTTTCGCAATTGCAGGACATCTTAACTGCTTGTTTGAGATCACAGGTCCATCGCTTGGCGTCGCGGTACTTGCCAGGACCATCATCAGCGATGACGTCTCGGGCAGTGCAAGTTGGGGTACCAGAGCAGGACGTGGGCGTGACTGCCTTCTTGGCTTCGCAGGTGTCAACCGGCTTGCAGTTGGCGTCCGTGCAAGTCCAAGTATCGGTGAGCGTTTTGAGTTTAGTATTGCAGTCTTTCAAAGCACCCGCGCTGGTTGTCGCCTCATCATCGAGCTGTGAGTCCGTTCCCGTAACGCTCATATCAAACGACACTGCATTCTGCGGGCATTCAACCGGCGTCGGAACCGGCTCCGGGTCAGGCTCGTCGGGAAGTGGCATTACGCCCGGATTGAGTCCTGCGGGAGCGTTCTCACGCGCGCGTCTAGCGGCGTCTCCAGTGTTCTCGCATCCGAGAAGAACAAGCATCAGTACAATCGTCAGAACAACAAAGGCCCAGGAGGCCTTACGAAAAAGGGTTCTTGCCATAGTTGCATGACCAGAACATACTTCTATAAAAATGTATCTGCCCTAACTAGAAATTTCGCGCAGCCTGTTGAGAATCGTATCGACCGTAGCGTCCTTCTCCTTGGTCCTTTCAAGCCTGCGTGCGAGTTCGTCATCCCCGAAGACATCCTGCGCCCACTTGGCGAAGTCGTTCTTCTGCGCGTTCACGTGGTAGACAAATGCAGGGGGAGAAAGGACGCTAATCGACATCGCGAGCTGGTGCAGTGTGTTCACATACCTTCCCGTGCAAAGATAGAATGCCACGTCCTGCGAGCACGCGCTTAGAACCCTCTTTTTATCCATAAGGAGCTATTTCAGAACCAGAGCATATAAAGATAGCGAAAATAAGAGAAAGAAAAGAGCTTACTGCTCTTCAGCGGCTTCGCCGCCCTCTCCCTGATAGTTCGGGACAGCGGCTTTACTGATAATCATGACATCGCCGATGTTCTTCACCAGCTGGTGCGGGACGATAACGCCCTTCGCCGAACCCAAAACCTTGGCGAGGAAGCTGTTCTTGGTCGCGCGCACGCGCCATCCGAAAATCTTGGTCTGGAGCAGGATACTTTCTTCAATGTCCCCGAAGTACTCTCCGGAATCCGTGTATACTCTCATGTCGTAAGTCTCCAGAAGCCGTTTCATTTTCAGCATGCGCATTCACCTTGTAATTTGATAATAGTAACGGAGTGCCGTTATATTTAAAGGTTTTGCTTGGGCGCGCCGTCTTTTTTCCTGAGGATAGGCGCCACTCCAGCCAGCTCACCCACAACATTCACAAGTTCTGTGCCTGTGGGGATGACAATCTTCGCGTTGTTTTGCAAGGCCTTCTCGACCATCTCAAGCTTTCTGAGGAGCTGCGCGTTGCCAACAAAGTATTTGTTCGCAGCTTCATTCACTAATTTAATGGCTTGAGCTTCTCCTTCAGCCTCAAGGATGCGCGCCCCGCGTCCGCCTTCCGCTTCCTTGATGCTCGCCATACGGGAACCGTCAGCTTCGGTCTGTTTCGCGAGCGCGAAGTCCTTCGCCGCGATTTTCTCGTTCTCCGCCTTGACGACCTTGTTCATAGTATCCTGGACGTCCTTGGGCGGGTCAATCTCTTTGAGTTCAGTTCGAACGACTTCAAGGCCCCAGTTCCCGGTCTCTTCCTTGAGCGTCTTCATCAGTTCGCCGTTGATTTTGTCGCGCTCGCTGTTCGCGGACTTCAACGTAAGTGTGCCGATAATGTTTCTAAGTGTCGTGCGCGCTAAGCTCACAATCTGCTCCTGATAGTCAAACACATTGTACTGCGACGACTTGACCGACTCCTCGTCAGGCTTCACGCGGAAGTACACCTGCGCGTCCACGCGGGCGTTCAGGTTGTCGTTGGTGATGATTTCCTGCGGTTCCGCGTTCACCATCTGCTCAGTGACATTCACCATCACAATGCGGTCAAAGAGGGGAACCATCCAGTGGAAGCCCGGATTTGCGTACTTCTTGTATTTTCCGAGCCTCTCGACCAGCCCCCTCTGCGTCGGACGGACAATTCGGATACCTGTAAAGAACAAGATGACTGCGACAACTCCAGCAATATATCCCCACAACATAGTATCACCCATCTTGTTTCAGTCGCCGGTGTTATTTAAAGATTTGCAAGCGTTTTCGCCAATCTTTTTAAACCCCCGGCTCTCCCTTAGGGGAATGCGCACATTCGGGAACATCCACTTGCTAGGCACAAGCCACATCGCCAAGCAGAGCATGGACGAAATCACAAAGGCGGTGGACAAGCTCAATCCAGATATTATCGCCATCGAGCTCGACAAGTCTCGTTTGCAGGCGCTTCTCTCAGGGCAATCCAAGGTAAGTCTCAAGCATCTTCCGGCTGTTGGCATCAACGGCTGGCTGTTCGCGAAGCTCGGCAGCTGGGCGAGCAGGAAGCTCGGAAAAGCGGTGGGTGTGGACCCCGGCGCCGAGATGAAAGTCGCCATCCAGCTCGGCAAGGAGCGCCAGAAGCGCATCGCTCTTATCGATCAGCCCATTGAAATCACGCTCAAACGCTTTTCAAGCGCCCTGACCTGGAAAGAGAAGGGCAACCTGGTCGCCGACATCTTCAAGGGCAGAAAGGAGACACTCGACCTTTCCAAGGTCCCGGAAGAAGAGTTCATTTCCCGCATCCTCGCGGAAATCAAGCTGCGTTACCCCTCTATCCACAAAGTCCTCATCGAGGAGCGCAACGTCTACATGGCGGACAAGCTCAAGAAGCTCACCAAGCTCTACCCAGACTCCATCATTCTCGCGATTGTCGGCGCGGGGCACGTCCCGGGACTGTCTGAACTTCTTTAAAGACTTGAATACGATATAAGGAAAAGATTTATATAGCCATTATAATTATTATAACCATTATAGCGAGGTACTTATGAACACGACCATTGCCGTCTCAGAAGACATCCGGGACCAAATCAAGGAATTTGGCCAGAAGGGAGAGACATATGAAACCATCTTAGGGCGCCTGCTCACCAGTGCGAAAGAGCGTCAGCTCCAGGAAATTCTGATGGATGAGACAGATACCTCGCCCATAGAGGAAGTCATGGCAAGAGCCCGTGCGAAATGGCGAAAGTAATTGTCACAAGAAGTCTCGAAGAAGAAATCGAGAGGAAGTTCAAAAAGGAATCTCCGGAAGTCTATGATTTAATCTTCACCCTTAAGGAGAATCCAAAGAAGGGTAAAGACATCGGAGCAATAGGTGAGATTGCTATCAAGGAGCTGAAATACGGCACATTCAGACTCTATTTTATCGTCGACCGCTTCAAGGTCAAGTTCCTAAAGGTAGAAGAGCTTAAAGACCTGATAATCAAGTTTGTCCGAATGTCAGGCAAGGACGACCAGCAAAAGGTCATCAATGAGATTAAGCACGTACTCAGGATGCTAGGGGAAGCGGGTTTCTGAACACGCCATCACAACAACCTTTTTATAGCTCCCTTCTAAAGAAGCCCGTATGCGAAACATCTGGTTCGATAGCTTGGACGCCATCAAGCGGTATGTTCGCTTTGAGCCTGGCGAATGGAAGGGGTTCGCCATCACTATTTTCGTTCTTGCCTTCATCGTCTCCTTCAATGATTGGGGGGCTGAGAAAGCGGATTTGGCGGTGGGCGGCATTAACTTCCTCGGCGCCGTCATCATCGTTGCCCTCTCTCTGTTTGGCCGCACCTGGATTCAGAAGATTGTCGGCGCCGTCATGGGCTATCGTACCGAGTACAAGCCCACGACCTCAGGTCTCCTCTTCGCCGTCATCCTCGCGTTTGTCACAGGGGGCAGATTTTGGTTCCTGATTCCCGGCGGCATCGTTATGCACTTCATGGCGGGGCAAAGGTTGGGTTGGGCCAAATACATGCTCTCTCCCTTCGGTCTCGGCGTCGTCTCCATTTTCGGGCCGATAGGCAACATCATCATGGCGATGTTCTTCCGTGTCCTCCATGCGTTCACGCAAATAGACTTATTTTATACCGCGTTCATCCTCAATCTCATCTGGGCGCTCTGGACCCTCACGCCCATTCCGCCCGCTGACGGCAGCCGCATGTTCTTCGGCTCGAGGATGGCCTACATGTGGTGCATCGGTTTAGTCGTTGCCTCAGCCGCCCTCCTCTACTCCAACATCAATATCTTCCTTTCCATCCTCCTCAGCTTTATCTTCGCCTGGGTCTGGTGGCTGATCTACTACCTGGTCTGGGAGAGATACATTTTCAAGGGGTACTAATGAGCCACGGTTCACCTTTTAATTCGGATTGGGCGGAAATCATCGCTCTTGTCCTCCTCTTTGTCGGCATCGTAATGGGCGTTCTCTCCCCCAGCGTCTGGTTCACCTATGGAATCGCCCTCGTTGCCGGATTGCTGTCGGGAAGATGGTGGGTGCGCGCCAAGGAGCGCGGGCCCGGCCCTTACGGCCTCATCATGGCTGGTTTCATCATCGGCTACGTCATCGGCACCTTCAAGGGCTCGCGCGTGCTCACCTTTGTCCTCTTCATGGTCGCCTTCATCGTTATGGTGAAGATTACCCGCAAGGGCGTCTACAAGGACCTGTTCTTTTAGAATGGAACACCTCGCTCCTGATGTCTGGAAGCTGAACGTCGATTCAAACGTCTATTATCTCGACATCGACCCCAAAACAATCATTGACCTCGGCCCCGAGGAAGCTAAGGATATCGTGAAGGAAGAACTCTCGAAAGTCGTCAGCCTAGGCGACGTCGAGCGCGTCATCCTCACCCATTTTCACCTCGACCACATCGGCAACTTCGACCTCTTCCCGAACGCGAAATTCTACGCTTCTCCCGAGGAAATCGCTTTCTTCAAGGAGAACCCGATGGGTGCTGTCCTGGACAAGAAACTGTCAGAGCGCTTCAAGAAAATAGAACTCCATCCGCTCACACATTTGGAAGGCTTCGACCTTATCAAGACTCCAGGGCACGCGAGAGGCGCCCTCTGCCTGCTCTACAAGAAAGAAAAAATACTCTTCTCTGGCGACACTCTTTTCAGAAACGGCATGGGCCGCCTCGACCTCCCAAGTTCCGAGCCCCAGAAAATGGCGGCAAGTTTAGAAAAACTTAAGAAGCTCGATTACAAGCTTCTGGCGCCAGGGCATGACTACTAAGATTCCAGAAGGAAAACGCGTCTTCATCGTAGAGGGCGTCTCGGGCTCGGGAAAGTCCACGCTCGTGAAAGCGCTCGCAAAGAAGTTCCCTCAAGCCACCTGCTTTTCAGAAGAGGAGCTCCTCTTTGACTGGAGCGACAACCTGCTTCCCGGCATTACGGAGTTCCGGCTTCAGCTCTTTGGAAAGGTCCTAGACTTGCTGGAAAACAAGAAAAACGGCATGTTTATCCTGGAGCGCTTCCATCTTTCACTTAAAGTCCTGGATTACGCGAAGGACGAGGGCTTTAACGAGAGGTACGCAAAGCTCATCCGCCGTCTCAAGAACCTCCCCGCGCACATCTTCCTCCTCACCAAGCAGAAAAAAAGCCATCAGGAAAGGGGAAAAGACTGGAAGAGCTACCTCGCCTGGAAGCGCAAGGAATCCGGCTCCCTCACCCTCAAGGAGATGTATGCGAAAGAGCGCGCCCTCTTTCTCAAGCTGGCGAAGGGGCAGAGAATCTCATACTCTCTGTTGTAAGCACTGGACATCCAGTGCCTGAAGCGACACCTTAAAAAGCGCCCAAACATCACAGCGCTTATGATTAAGAACTTCGAGCCGCGCCTCTACCAGCAGACCATCTTCGCGACCGCTGTCAAGTATCACACCCTTGTCGTCCTCCCGACTGGCATGGGAAAAACGAATATCTTCCTCATGCTCGCGGCCCAGCGCCTCAAGCAGTATCCCGATTCCAAAATCCTCTTCCTCGGGCCCACAAAGCCGCTCATTGAGCAGTATCTCTCGGTCTTCAAAGAGCACTTTGTAATCGACGATTCCAAGCTCGCGATGTTCACGGGCGAAGTGTCCCCCGCGAAGCGGGCAGAATCGTGGGACCAAGCTCAAATCTTCTTCTCAACGCCACAAGGCCTCGAGAACGATATTATCTCAGGCAGAATAAAATTAGAGGAAGTCTCGCTCCTGGGATTCGACGAAGCCCACAGGGCTGTCGGCGATTACGCCTATGTCTTCGTCGCCCAGCAGTACCTCAAGAAGGCGCATCACCCGAGAATTTTGGGGCTCACCGCCTCCCCTGGCGCGGACATGGAGAAAATCAGCGAAGTCCTCCAGAACTTGCATATCGAGGAGATTGAAGTGCGCACTGACGACGACCCCGACGTGCGCCAGTATGTCCAGGACATCAAAATGGACTATGTGCCGGTCAAGCTTCCCCCGGCCTTCCTCGAGGCGAAAAAATACCTCGAGGACTTTGTCAAGGAGCGCCTCAAGCGATTGAAAGACCAGGGCGTTCTCCACTCAGCCGCTTACATCTCAAAAAAAGACCTTCTGGGTCTGCAGGCGCAGATTCGTGGCAGGCTCGCCCAAGGAGAGAAAGACCAAACGCTCTGGAACGCCATTTCCACATTAGCAGAAATCATGAAAGTGCAGCACGCGCTCGAACTCATCGAGACGCAGGGAGCCATCGCGGCGAACGACTACCTCGAACGCTTGGAAAAAGAATCCTACACCTCGAGCGTCAAGGCGGTCAAGAACCTCGTCAAAGACCTCAACTTCAGAAGCGCGCTCATCAAGGCCCGCTCTCTCAAGGAGGCGGGCATCGAGCACCCAAAACTCGTCGAGCTCCAGCGCATTGTGGAGAGGGAAATCAAGGCGAACTCCTCCGCGAAAATCATCGTCTTCAACAATTACCGCGACAACGCGGCGGATATTGTAGCGAAGCTCAACACCGTGCCCGGCGCCAAAGCCGACCTCTTCCTCGGCCAGGCGAAAAAGAACGGCCAGGGGCTTTCGCAGAAAGAGCAGAAGGAACTGCTCGACCGCTTCCGCGAAGGCCTCTTCAACGTCCTCGTCGCGACTTCCGTCGGCGAGGAAGGCATCGACATCCCGAGAGTCGACCTCGTTATCTTCTTCGAGCCTGTCCCCGGAGCCATCCGCCACATTCAGAGACGAGGAAGAACAGGAAGGCAGGAGCAGGGCCGCGTCATCATTCTCGTCACAGAAGACACGCGCGACGTCGCCTACAGGTGGAGCGCCCACCACTCGGAACGAAGGATGCACGACAACCTTAAAACCTTGCGCACCCAGCTCAAGGGTCTCGTCCACAAGCAGAGGGAAATGCCGCTGGAGAAATTCATGGAGCCGCAGGAAACCGTCCATATCATCGTCGACCACCGAGAGAAGGGAAGTCCGGTAGTCAAAGCGCTCCTCGATTTGAACGCGGAGCTGAAGATTGAGCAGATGATTAATGCGGACTTCATGCTCAGCAATCGTGTCGGCGTCGAGTTCAAGAACGTGCAGGACTTCGTCGATTCCATTCTCGACGGAAGATTGATGGACCAGATTCGCGAGCTGAAACGCAACTTCGAGCGCCCGATTATCCTGATTGAAGGCACGGACGATATTTACTCAGCAAGAAACCTCCATCCGAACGCGATTCGTGGCATGATTGCGAACATTATCGTCAGCTATGGCATTCCGCTCGTGTACACCAAAACGCCGCAGGAAACAGCGGCCCTCCTCTACGTCATCGCGAAGCGCGAGCAGGAGGACGGCAAGCGCGACTTCATGCCCCACTCCACAAAGCGCGTGCAAGATACAACGTGGCTCCAGGAGTACATCGTGTCAGCGCTCCCCGGCATCGGCGCTGTCCTCGCGAAGCCGCTTCTGAAACACTTCAAATCGATAAAGAACATCGTCAACGCGTCTGTCGACGAATTGAAAGAAGTCGAGAAGATTGGAAAGATTAAAGCGGAAGAGATTCGAAGGATATTGGATGAGGAATATAAACTATAATCAGAACGTCATCGCCCGCAATCTCTTTATCCTTTCCTGCATCGGCGGGTGCGTTGAGAATATCCGAACAAGCGCTCCACCTTTAAAGGGATTCGCTATCATCACGTGCGCAGTCGTCTCAATCTGCGACGTCGCCTTGAGCGGCTTCTTTGCGATGTCAGCTTCCAATTTCTCCAGTGCGCTCGCGAGACCTACGCCGCTATGAAGCATCTTCGCGCCAGAGGCGTCCGCGTGGAACTCACGCGAGCGCGAAATCGCGAGCTGAATCAGCGTCGCGAGAATCGGTGTTAGTATCGCGAGCACGAGGAACTCAAAGATATTCGAGCCATTGTCCTGGTCCCTTCCGCCAAAGCCTCCGAAAATCGCTGCCCAGCGCGCCATCGCGGCCAAATACGAAATAACGCCAGCAATCATCGCGGCGACAGAAGCTATGAGAATATCTCGATTCTTGACGTGCGCCGCTTCGTGCGCAATCACGCCTTTCAATTCAGTGTCATTCAGAAGGCTGAGAATTCCCATGCTGAACGCGAGCGTCGCGTGCGTAGGATTCCTTCCAGTCGCGAACGCGTTGGAGTGCTCCGTCGGCAAAATGAACACTTTAGGCATCGGGATGCCGGCGGCGTGGACGACTTCGTGCACCAGCTTGTACAGGCGCGCGTGCTCCTTCTGGTCCGCTTCCTTAGCCTTGTAAATCCAGAGCACAATCTTGTCGCTCCAGAAATACGACGCGAAGTTCATGACAAACGCCAAGATGAGCGCAGTGGTCAGCCCGTTAGCGCCAAAGAAGCTCCCAATCCAGAGCAAGAGCCCTGTCAGTAACCCGAGCAGAACGACCGTCTTGACATGATTCGCGAATCCCATAGCGGAAACTCAAGGACTCAAATTAATAAACCTTATGAAAGAAGGGCGCGGACAAATTCAGCCCCAGAAACGGCATTGCCCCCGCCTTTTCGGAGAATCGCTCTCAGGTGCCCCTGGATATGCTCGGCCTCATTGAAGATTTCCCTTACCCACTTCATTCCAAGGGCTCCCACTCCTTTGAGCTGGTCATGAATCTGGTCATAGGGCCCTCGCTCTTCTCGTGTGATTTTCCTCCAATGATTGCCCAAATACCAGCGCTCAGTCACGGCGAACGCCCAGGCCATGAACCTTCCAGCCTGGAGCATTACTTTCGTTTGATTCGGGGCGTCTTGTCTCGCGTAATCCAGAATCTGGTTAGCGTTATTGATAATCCATTCGCCCAACACGGGCATCTCCACGGTTCTCCTAAACTCAGATCGAATGATTCTATAATTTTGCTCGAACCCTTCTTGGAATTGCGCAACCCAGGAAGCTACTGTTGCTGGAGGATGCCGCCCATAGGTTGCTGCAAACGAGCCCGCTAAGTCTTTTAGCGCGTCTTTGAGGTCTGCTCGTAAGTCAGGCTCGGAAGGTGGCGGCTCAATATTCCCGAACGCGCGGTAAAAGGCACCGATGAAGGATTTGCAAAAGTTATACTCCTCGCTGCCCAAGTCACGGCCCCTCGCCCTCATGGAGTTCCAGGCGACCTTCAGCATGCTTGCGCGCATGTGGTCCATTCCGCTGAAAAAGGGAAGGGGGTGAAACACCTGACCGATATATTTCGCGCCTTCTTGAAGGGAGCCGAATTGCGAACGGTCTCTCGAAAAGTCAATCCAGGTGTCCTCGCCTTGAGTGGGGTATCTATACGGGTATTGGGGGTGCCGAAGCCCGGGCAGCATCTCATCAATCACGAAAAAAAGCCAGGCGAACGCCTCACCGCAGTGCAAACACGCCTTTGCGAGGTCCCCTTGGTTATAGGTCGTAAAAACGCAGCCGCTAATGTCCCAGGCCCGTCTGGAGAACACTTTTGCGAAAGAATCGCGGGAGTAAGTTGGGTACTTCGCCAAAAAAACCTGGAACCCCTGGTATTTCTCCTCATACCCCTTGCAAAACTCGTTGCCGAATCGATTCAAGGCTATTTTATCGAAGTGCGCCAGCGCGCAGGAGTGCAGAAATTCTTTTTTAAGCGCGGACTCGGCCGCAATATCCATCGTCATGGCGCTTCTTTGGGGGGTTCCCCTATAAATTACTTCTCAAATTTCAATAGTAACTTTCTTCTCCTTCCCGTCAACCTCTTTAATCATCTTGTGCCCCTTAATGCGCTCTTTCATCTCATCAAATGACAGCGCCTTCCTTGCCGTATTCAGCTGCTTCAGGATGTCAGAGATAAGCGTGTACTGCTCGTAAATCAGCTCCCCTTTCTTGTGCTCTTCTTCAGCCTCTTTTAGCAGCGCGGTGATGCTCTTCTCCTGGCTCGCGATGATAGACTCAATCCGCTCAATCGCCGCCTGGTGCTGGGACACGAACTCTTCAGCTCCTACTCCCTCCTGGTGCAATTTCTCAAGCGCCTCGCTAAACGTCTTGCAGGGCTTGAACTCCTTGTCTTTGTAAGACACTAAGGGAAAAGGCAGGGCATCAATTACGTGCTCGCCTTTCATGACCAGGCACGGTTCTAATTTCTTCGCCATCAGCTTCTGGTAGGCCGCGAAGAGCTTCTTCATCTCCAGCGCCGAAACCTCCTTGGCTTTCTTGTCGACGTCCGCGATGAGGCAAATCTCTTCAGCGTAAACCCCTCCGAGTCCGAGGTCTTTCGCCAGGCGCAGGACCAGGTCAGCGTCGGAGTCGAGCGCCCTCGCGAACGTTTTCTCGTCGAGTGTGAATGCGTCGTATCCTTTCTTCGGGAACACGTACTCCTTCCCCTTCTTGATTTCCCGGTCCGCCCAGGTCTTCTGCTGCAAAGCGTTGACGATAATCCCTTTTTCGTCCGTGATGACGACGTTGCCCTGGCCGAAGAGCTCGATGAAGAGGTGAAGCTCTCCTTCCTTGGTCTCAAAAAGCAGCTTCACGATGCGCTCAGAGCCCTGCTGCTCAAGGGACATCAGCCGCGCGTTCTCAAAGTGCCTGCGCAAAAACATGCAAAACCCAGATGGCTCTTCCTGCTCCTCCTTGCTTTCGGACAGAAACAGCGCTTTCCCGACGAGAATCCTCAAAAGGCGCTTCCCAGTTCCCGGAACAAAGAACTGCAAGAGCACTTCCTCCTTGTTCGGATGGTACGCCTTGTCCACCCGCCCGCCGAGTAGCGCTTGGGCCTCTTTCACCGCGAAATGCGTGTCGAGCGAGCTGAGGGTTTTCATAAAGCGGGCAAAGAAGGCAGGGTATTTAAACGTTCAGGCACTCAGAAGCGCAATGCATTCGAAATAAAGCATCTTCCAGTTTCCATTTCCGTGGAGGTCGTTGCACTTCACTCTGCAAACCTCTCTAAGATATTCAATGATGAACCCCATCTCGGTTTGGTTGCAAAAAACCTTGAATCTTCCCAGAGTCGTCTTAAACACCTCTATGTCCGTGTTAATAATCTCCTTCCCTGTGGCTTTTATCTCGGGAAAAATAGATTTTAGGAGAACATCATACATCCCAATGACTTGACCGATGAGCCTCCAAGTCTCGTTGGCAGGTTGCAGTTGGACCTCATCGGATTTTCCAAAGATCGAAACGAGTTTCCCCGTTGGTATCCTTTTGGAAATGGATTCCAAAACCACACTTTGAGCAGTGTCAGCCCATTCGACTACAAACTGCGGGGTCAGAGTTTTAAGGTGTTCCATATGCTCGCGTACTTCTCCAAATCCGAGCCCGAATTGAGCTTCCACCACCTCCTCATATTTCTTCAGGTGGTACTTCCGGAATCCGTTTGCTAGGAAGTGGTGAACCATGGGTATATTCTGGCAAAGACACATATAAATCTTTCTCACAAAGCTTTTAATCTTCCCCACTCTCAGCTTTCTTGTGAACACCGCTTTCATCGTCCACGGCGCCCGCAGCAGCCCGAAAGAGAACTGGTTTCCCTGGCTCAAGGAGCAATTGCAGAAGCTTGGCTACAAAGTCTATGTTCCGCAGTTCCCGACGCCGGAAAACCAATCGCTAGACTCCTGGGACAAGGCGTTCCAGCCTTTTCTCGACAAGATAACCGAAGAATCCGTCGTTATCGGCCATTCCGTCGGTGTCCCGTTCCTATTACACATCCTCCAAAACCTGCACGTCGAAATCAAGGCGTCGTTCTTTGTCGGGGGATTCATCTCAGCGCTCGGCAACGAAAGGTTCGACTCCATCAACAAAACGTTCATCGAGCAGGACTTTCATTGGCAGTCAATCAAGCACCACTGCCGCGAGTTCACACTCTTCCACGGCGAGGACGACCCGTATGTCCCATTAGACAAGGCGGAAGAGCTCAATAGCCACCTGCACGGTGAATTAATAGTGATAGAGAACGGCGGTCACCTGAACGCAGAAGCGGGATTCACGGAGTTCCCGCAGTTGCTTGAGAAGATACGTCAACTCTAGCGCTTCACTCCTTTAATAGTAAGCAGAATCCTCTGAACGTCTTGGATATCATCCCTTGTCCCCTCTTCCAAGGTCCTTCTTCCCACAATCTTCCCAATGCGAACTCTGATATGGTCTTCAGGGAGAAAGAAGCCGGCGGATTGCAATGCTGGAATCACGCGCTGTTGCAAGACCGCTTGGAAGTTTTTGCGAAACATCGCGTATTCGCCCTCGTCAGCTGCACTGACTACTCTTTTATCGTAGTCTTCTCTCGCGTAGACAAATTCCAGCGCCCCGAAAATAACTGCGAAGATGTAGCCGATGCGCTCAGCGATGGCTTTCTCAGAGGAGGTAGCTTCTTTTGTTTTCCCTCTTGCAACGTAAACCCTCTTTAACTCAATGGCATTCAATAAACCAGCTGTGCCCTCCCTAGAAGTGATGCTCTCCAGCAGGTCATTGAGGCGCACGGGAGGAACATGCGATTCCCCCCCTTTCCACGCAAAAATGCTGCGCATCATCGCCTCAAATCCTTTCTTCACCTCTTCGAGAGCGAGGCGAGTCGGAAGCGTGGAGTGAATGCGCTCCCACCAGGGCAGATAATCCTCGAGAACCGCCCGCAAATCCCTTGATTCATCTGACATGTGGGACTCCTAAACGCTGCCCTATATAAATTTTTCAATTCTCAGCCGAGCAGCGTCCTCGCAATCAGGGCAATCAACGTTCTCCGCTCTCCGTCACCAGTTTCAGCGATTTTCAAAAGCCGTTGGTGCAATTTGCTCAGGTTCGTGAATCCGAGCGCGTTCAGTCGGCCGCGAATCTGCTGGACTTGCTTTCCGAATTGCCAAGTGTAAGTCGTGAACGCTTCTCCCCCTGCTGGGGCAATTCCAAGTTCGCAGATGCCGACGATGACGCCCAGAGTCCGCCCAAGCTCTTTCCAGATGACCTGTGTGCTTCCAATCCCTCTGCTCGCGTTCATATAATCGTCAGAAAGCCTGCCCAGAGCCGTTTTGAGCTCTGCCAGCGCGGTTTCAGCGGAAAGCGTGCGCCGCTTGACTCGCTCTTGAATGAGGGAGTATCCCCAGGTGAACGCCTCGTCATACGCGATTTTCTCTCGGCGGACAATCGTTTTCATATCGTCCTGGGCCGCGCTCAAGTCTCTTGCGAAGGTGCTCATGGTGTCCAGGATTTTTCAACGATGCTATTTAAGCCTGCTCTTTTGCATCGCAGGAGGTGGTACATAGAAAACGGAAGGGTCACTCAAATGCTTTCGCAATCAACAAGACGAGCAAATTCCTTCTTCCGGCAACCTTACCTGCTTTATTGAGGAGGGACGCGTGGAAGTTAGAAAAATCGCGAATAGCTGTAAGCTCTGTGATTTTTTCACGGATGCGTCGAACATGCCCAAGGATGCTCTGAAGGGGGGCATTAGGGGAAAAATCCATAAGCTTCTTCCCTTCCTCAGGCGCGATGGCGAACTCCACGACTCCATCAATAACACCGAAGGAATGCCCCATTGCCTGCCAACGCTGAGCAAGGTCTCCATGTACGACTCCATCAGTGGACAGCATTGCTCTAAGATTAGCCAGCTGAGTTACTGCCTGCTCGGGGGCGAGAAGGGCTCCACGCGCCACGTTTTTTATCAATTCGAACCCTGTAGAAAATCCATTGCGATAAGCGCGCTCCTCGTCGTTTAACGCCTGGACGACATCTCGTTCAACAACTGCCCTATCGGCCGTAAGCGTACTCATAACCTTTTTCCTTCGTTCATCTATTTAATCTTTGCTTTTAGTCGAGCGCCATCGCGATTTTCACGATTTCGACTCGCCCCTGAGCGTTGGCGTCCACTGCGACCCCCAGAAGCTGCTCTCTCAGTGTCGTTAACGGCAGCTTGAGGGACCCTTGGCTCAGAACGGGTTTTAACCGATTTCGCAAAGCGGAAGCCAGCTCGTTGTCAAGTTCAATTCTAAAGAACCCTTGACGAGCGCATTCAGCCACTCCAAAAAGAATGCCTAGCAAAGCGCCTTTGACTCGTACTTCCGTTTCCAAATCCTGACCGGTAAACCGAATTAGCGCCTGGCAAACGATGGAGAATTCATCCATGATCTGGTGATAGAAAGAGACGACCGGAGCTTGCCTTGCCCACTTTCCTATTTTTTTGTAGGCGCCCAGGAACTCAGCGTCAAAAACGCCAATCCATGCGGATTTATGCTCAAAAGCCCATCCTGTGTCTGAGAACATCTTTGTGACAACGCTCAGGTATTTATGAAATCCTGCCATCTATCCTAGCGCGTCCCGACACGCCTTCTCGATATTGTCAAACAGCTCCTGCATGTCGCTCTCCTTCACCGCGGCGAAGCAGATTCGAAGTAAGGTTCCGTCCTTGATGACTCCCGTATCGTACGCCTCAAGCAGCCGCTTCCTCACTTTTTCAGGGTCAGCGTGTTTCAATTGAAC
>JAUSJW010000072.1 GCA_030647105.1 Nanobdellota archaeon
GCGCAGCCCTTTTTAACCTTTTAAGATTATTTCTGCTCATGAATCCTCAAGAAGCTGAACTCATTGGAGCGCATGTTGGAGATGGAACGCTCTATAAAACCGCTTGGAGCCTTGTTTGGGAGCTACGAGGAGACCTTAAAGAGCGTGAATATTATGAAGACTATCTTGTCCCCCTTTTGAAGTCTGTTTTTGGCGAGGAATTCCCTGTGAAATTTCGAAGCGGGGGCCCCAACGGCTGTCTCGGATTTCAACTTGCAAGAAAATCTGTTACAGGATGGTTTCTTAAGCAAGGATTTTTCCCAGGGAAGAAGTCGAGGACTGTAAGGATTCCTGAAAAGGTCATGCAAGGTTCGCCCGACATTCAATACGGTTTCATTCGAGGGTTGTTTGACACCGATGGATGTTTGTGGTTTGACCAAAAGGGAAGGCGGAATTGCTACCCTCAACTTGAGGTCTGCTCCGCATCTCCTCTCCTTATTGAGGACCTCTGTTGTCTTCTCAATCGGATTCCTCTTAGGCACTATACTTGGATTTCTAGGGAAAGCACGCACATTCGCATCACCGGCGAACTGAACCTTCATTTCTGGATGAGGAACATTCGTCCCGGAAACCCGAAACATTCCAATAAATATACCCAGTTTATCTCTAGGCACCAGAATGACTCTATCGCAAGTAACTAACCAATCTTTATCATAAACCTTTTTAAACCACTTTGTTTTCTTAACATTGCCGCGGTCGCATAATCCGGTATTGCGAGGGATTGCTAAAATTATTGTCTTGCGTTATCGCAAAGATCCCTTTTCCGAAAGGATATGTGGGTTCAAATCCCACCCGCGGCGCTTTTTTGTCTATTGACCGCAGAACTCTTAAGTACTCCAACGATGCCCTTTCTTTATGCCTCAACAGCCTGTAGAGCACCGCTATGCCGCGCTTTTTGTTTCCGCAGGAATTCCTGATACATGGGGTATTGTTGCTGCCCTTCGTTCAGGTGAGCCGTCTCCAGCGCATCTTTTTCACGCTCTTTATGAGGCTGCACATCACCACTCTAGAGACGCCTATCTTTTGGGCCGCGATCTCGCGATTGTAGAAGGCCTTCCTCGCCTTGTCAATATCGCGGTAGCGATCTATCGCGACCGTTCGCGACACGCCTTCGCGGCGCAGGAACCCGTCATGGGGTTTTGCCTGGGTGTAGAATACCAAGATGTTGAACTTATCGAATCGTCTCGCAGGCAGCTCGTGTCACAGGATCCGTTTCTGGGCTACATTGTGGGAAGGCTTCACCTCGACGCGGGGTTCGCCCAACACGGCAGTCTTTACAACGCGGCTTCGCACGCCATCGCCGACGATGCTTCCCTGCACTACTTGGGTGCTCTTCTTGCTTTTAGGTATGAGGACACTCCTTTGATGCAACGCATTCGCGAGCGACAGGGTCGGGGGAATCGCCCTTCCATAGACTCTCTTTGCGCTCTAAAAGCCCACGTTCCACCCTCTCTTCATGGGAAACGGCTCCAGAGGCGCGCGATGGACCTGCTAGTTCCCTCTTTGGTTCGGATTCAATCGAGGCCACCCTCGCGCAGACCGTCGGAGAAAAGCCTAGACCACCTTGCGGCGCTCCACGCGCTTCCACTTGAACAGGTTTCGCGGCTCTATACGGGTTAATTCTTTATCTCAATCTCAATTTCGCCGAAATGCTGAGCCTGCGTGATATCAATCTTGCCCTGGTTGGTGAGATGCAGGAGCGGGATAAATGTGTAGATTTTGCTCTCTCTATCCTCTCCAGCAATCTTCGAGAACATGAGGCGCTCTTCTTTCTTTGTGTTGAAGAAATCTAGAATTCTCGTGTATAAGTCCCGGATAATCTGGCTGATGTCGCGCTTTTTTCTGGGCGCTTCCATCTCTAAATCTGGCATGTCGCGGATGACGCGGCGGTGCTTGACTTCGAGCGCTTTTTCTAAAGCATTGACAAGGTCATAAATCGAGAGCTTGCGCTTCCTCGGCTGGGGCGTCCTCGGGATAAGCATGGCGTCAATCTTCTCTCTCGGGACAAATTCGTCGCCGATGTCGAGGAGCTCGTCCATCTCGTTTTGCGTTGAGGAGAAGAGCGCGTCGAGGTTGGCGATGTCCTCCTCAATCCACTTCGCGGACTTGATTTTGAGGAGCAAAGCGGCGGCGAGGACGACCTTCCCCGAGATGCGGAAGTCGTGCTCTTTCATCGTGCGGACGCGGTCGATGTACTTTTTTGTGAGCAGAGAGACGTCGATGTCCCAGGGATCCATCTGGTCAGTCTTGATGAGGTCGTAGATGACCTCCTGCCAGGTGATTTCGCTCTTGTCGAGGACGACATCAAGAATCCGCTGGGAGTGCTCGGGCATAACCGGCTCTTAGGCGACGAGGTATATATAGGTTTTCTTAGCGGAACGCTTCTGAACGAAACTTATATATAGCCGGTACCCACTCGGGGATGAAAACATAGGGGGAATTAGATGGCAAACACACCTTTGAACCACGATCTTGCACCCGTACGTTATCAACTTTTCATTCAACCTGATCTGAACCCTCAACGGGCTTCCCATCCCTTCCAAGGAACTCAGCGCATGGAGTTTGATGTCACTCACCCTACTTCTTCTGTGCGATTTCATAGGAATCCAAACCTAGACGTTTCTAATCTGGTTATGACTGCAGGCGACCGGGTTATCGGAGTGCCTGCGGATCGCGTTTCCTACGATCCTAAAACTCAAGTCGCCCATGTCGATTTGGGCGAGCGAATCCCTGCTGGAAGAGCAACTCTCACTGTCGATTATCACGGAAGATTAAATCCGAAGCCAGCCGGTGTTTATTTTAGTGAGCATACTCTCCCAGACGGGTCAAAGAGTGTAATGATGACCTCCCAGATGGAGCCGACAGACGCCAGGGCCCTGCCCTGCGTCGATGAACCCAATGCCAAGGCAGTGTGGGATGTTTCCATGCGCATTCCTCAAGGGCTGACTGGAGTAAGCAATACTCATCCCGTTTCAGTAGAGTTGCATCCTGATGGAACAAAGACTGTTACATTCGCCCCTACTCCTCCAATGTCTTCTTACCTGCTCTATGTTGGCGCGGGACAGTTTGAGAGTGTCGTCGCTCAACATGGGGAAACTACCGTTAGGGTCTACACCATCCCTGGCCAGTCGCGCAATGCGCATCACGCACTCGACAGATCCGTCGAAAATCTCCGATTCTTTGAAGGCTATTTCGCCTTGCCCTTTCCTTTGCGCAAGCTTGATTCTCTCGCTGTTCCGGACTTTTCATTCGGCGCCATGGAAAACTGGGGTGCTGTAACCTATCGCCAAGACCGGCTTCTCACCAACACAGAGACTGCGTCACTTGATGATGTGCTGAACGTAGACATTACTGTTGACCACGAGCAGGCCCACCAATGGTTTGGCGACCTGGTCACAATGGGCGACTGGCCCGGTCTTTGGCTCAATGAGAGCTTCGCGGATTTCATGTCCTATTATTCGGCTACTAAGCTGCATCCCGAACTCGACCCAATGGCTCAATGGTTAGGGGGCCGGGTAGCGGGAGTCTTCACCCT
>JAUSJW010000077.1 GCA_030647105.1 Nanobdellota archaeon
GCCCACGACCTGCTCCCGCCGAGATGGTCGAACAATCTGACGAACGCAACGCAGTATTTCACCGGAAGCGGGGTCCAGTTCAATGTCACCTGGACAGACAATTCCGGATTCTCAAGCTATTTCTTCGCCTGGAACGATAGCGGAACCTGGCAGAACGTCTCGAACGGCACTGCGGGAGGCACCGTAACGGTCATCTCTATCAACCTCACGATTACAGCCAACAACACAGCGGTCGTCGGATGGCAAATGTACGTGAACGACACGCTCGGCAACCGCAACGCGACCTCCATCTTCCTCTTCACGGTCGGAAACGCCAGCCCTAATATCACTGCTATCTCTGTCTCCTCCGCCGACACGCTCAACCGCAGCAACGGAACTATCACAGGCACATTCACCATCACTGACACAGACAGTTCGAGTTTCACCAACCACACGCTCTGGTACAACGGCACACTGATATTCACCAACGCCACCAATCTGACCTTTGTCAACGCCACCTTCCTGCTCAAGGGTCAGAACTGGACATTCAGCGCGCGCGTCAACGACAGCTTCAATGTCAGCGCCTGGGTCAACGCGACAACGTTCAGGGTCGCCAACGCCCCCCCAGAAATCACCCCGCTCGCGAACGTCACTGTAAATGAGTCCGCGCTCATTACGTTCGATGTTTCCGCCACAGATACCGACGGCGATACGCTCAATTACACGGTCAACAATTCGCTCTTTGTCAACAACGGCAGCTTCCGGTTCACCTTCAACACGACTATTAACGCCACAAATGACTCCGTGACCTACGTGCTCAATATCAGCGTCAATGACTCAGAAGGTGTTTCCAGCATCCTTGTCAACGCTACCATCCTGAACGCGCTCGACACGGACGGCGACGGCTCCCCCGACTTCACGGACGCGGACGACGACAATGACGGCATCGCAGACACATCCGACAACCTCATCGGCAACGTCACAGCCATCAACACAACGTTTCCCCGCCTCAACATCACTTTCAACGGAACATCCAACCTCTCCCAGCTTGTGAACGGCACCGTGCTGGTGAACCTCACGAACGGAACAGATACCATTCTTATCTTCAACCTCAGTCTCAACAGTTCGTCAAGGTTCAATTTCTACAATATCACCGTCAACAAGCAGTCATCGGTGGCAGCAAACGGTTCCCTCTTGGTGAACGGCATTGAGCTGCTGAATGGGACAAAAACTGCGTTCGTGGATAGGATTTCTGGCATTAACGCGATTTGCATCAAGGATGCGTTCATCACCCGCCTTGAAAATATTACACGCGGGTGCGGAGGGGAGCATGAGGTCTTCCTGCCGTGCGACGGGTCGTTCAACGGGAGCTACAGCTGTACGCGCACAGACAATGACTCACGTTATCTCATTACAGGGCTCAACCACTCAGCCGTCGTTGAGCAATGCCAAGATGCAGATGGCGATGGATATGGCGGAAGCTGTTCCCTAGGCTCGGACTGCGACGACTCAGACTCCTCAAAAACCACTTCCTGCACATCATCAACCACGAGCTCTTCCAGCGGTGGCGGCGGAGGGGGAGGCGGTGGCGGCGGTGGCGGGGGAAGCAGCAACGCGACGCTCATGACGCTCAACGCGACAGATTGGGCAACCTTCGACCTCGTCCAGGTCTTCTCCAAGAAATTATTCAAGGTGGACGGCGTTTCGCACGGCTTCTCGGCAACGCGCATCGGTGAGCAGAACATCACGGTGCGCATCGACAACCAGACTCTCCTCTTATCGCGCGGGATACTCAAGCAACTCAACATCGACACGGATGCGGCCGCGGATATCGACGCGGTCTATCATGGTGTCTTCAATGGCCAGGGAAGGGTCGCGTTGAGACTGCCTCAGCCGGCAGTTGTGGTCATTGAGGAGACTCCTGCCGAGCAAAACGTTACGAACATCACCGCGCCTATAACAGAAATCGATGCGCCCCTTCCCGAGTCTGTCCTCGTAGAGAAGCCCTGGTACAGAACGATTCTCGCCATCATCATTCCCGCGACAGTAGCGCTTATCGTAGCAGCAATCATCTTCTGGAATCGACGGAGAACCTGAGTAAGAAAGAAAAAGAAAGAAGAAGCTTATCGCTTCTTCTTCTTTCCTTTACTAGCTGCTTTCTTCTTTTTCGCTGCCATTTAGACACCTCCAAACGTGATAACGGAGAATTCGACTTGTAGATGGGTTTTCATCTTTGTCGTCTGAATCATTTTTCTTACTCCATCCCTGGTAAATTTCTTATATAAACCTTTCTCTTTGCCGCATTCATCGACGGAGAAATCCCGCGTGAAAATTCTCCAAACGAAATTCCTCGTCGGAGCGCAAGAATTAAATAGTTTGAGAATTTTGTGTTATCATGGACACATGTATCTTCTGCAAAATCGCGCGCAAGGAAATTCCAAGCGCAATTGTTTACGAGGACGCGCACGCGTTCGCGTTCCTCGACATCTCTCCTGTCAGCGAGGGCCACGTTATCGTGATTCCCAAAGAGCACGCTGAAAAGATCCACCAGCTCTCGGAACAAGCGTCAAACGGATTGATAAGCGCCATCAAAAAAGTTTCCAAGGCCGCGGAATCCGCGTTCAAGACCGGATTTAATTTGCTCAACAACAACGGCAAGGAAGCGGGCCAAGCGGTCTTTCACGTCCACTTTCACATCATCCCGCGCCGCGGACTCAAAGACGAGTTCAAGTATGAATGGCCCTCAAAGAAATTAGAGCATCAAGAACAGATTGTCGCGGAACTGAAGAAAGCGCTCGCTCAGACGTAGGCCGATTGATGGAATGCGTACCAGACACCTTCTGAAACAAGAGTTGAGAAATCCAGAATCGCAGACTAACATCGTATTCTGGCGTGGCGCTTTATGCGCCACACGACGCTAGCTGGCGAAACGGCTACGCCGACGCCAGGATTTGAACCTGGAAGTCCTTGCGGACAGTGGTTTTCGAGACCACCGCACTACCGGGTTATGCGACATCGGCACTTGTTGCCGTGTCGCGACCGAAAATCGTGATTTTCGCGTATGCGACATCGGCAAAATAAAAATGGCGGTGGGGATATTTGAAATCCCGACTTCCACGTCGCCCAGGTGAGGCAGGGTCATTCCCTTGCGGGTCGTCGCTCAATTGCTTATGAGCGTGGCACTCTAACCAGGCTGAGTTACACCGCCGTACTACCTCATCGAGAAAGACGGAGCCCTTTTAAAGCTTACTCTGCCCGAAAGCAGTATCTACCTGCGCTGTTTCCTCGTGAAAACGCCCGTCTGAGAGTGAGAAACCTTTAAAAAGCGCTCTGACCTCCCAAAGTCTCTGCTCCCGTAGTGTAGTCCGGTCAATCATGCAACCCTCTCACGGTTGCGACTCGGGTTCAAATCCCGACGGGAGCGTACAACTGTTCCGTCAGTTGAGTGCGGAGTGGGGCGTAAAGCCCCACGTCCAAACTCACTTTTTTCTCGTGATTTGGATTTTCTCAGCTAAGAACTTGGCGGACCTCGAAAAGAGTAGCGGCTAAGGACTGTTTATCTTCATCATCGCAAACTATATATAGCGACCTGCTCTAGATCTCTTGCATGGACCGCAAACATTCCGACGTTCTCTTCGTCGTTCTTCTTCTCGCGGCTGTCGCCATGACTGCGCTCGCCTCGCAGTTCTACGACCGCTACCTGGGCTCTCAGAACACGGACACCTTCACGGTCGCCGACTATCTCACTCTGGCGTCGCACAGCCCCCAGAGCCACCTCATCGTGACCGGCACACTCGCGACAGACGCGGAACTCCAGGCAGCGAACAAACTTTCAGAGCGCTTCGGCATCGGCGTCAAGGACGAAGCGTTAGTGGAATCACGCAGCGGCCTTCTTCTCATTGGCAATCCTTCCACTAACCTCCTGCTCGAACGCTTCCTAAGAGAAGAGTATAGCTCGGACGCCGCCACCGTCGCCGTCGTGGAGGAAAATTTGCTCATCATTGTCTCTTCGCCCGAGCAGGCCGAGCGCGCCGTCAGCATCCTCTCCAATTTCCAGCAGGAGCCTGTCCTCTTGTCGCCCAAAGCCAGCTTAGGCATCGCCAAGGTCGCAATCCTCTCGTTCCTGCTCGCCCTCCTTTTGGTTCCCGCCATTCTTGTTCTTGTCGAAAGCCACCGCAAGAGAGGAATCGCCCAAGCGACGGAATCAACGGACGACCATAAAATCGCGGCCATCGCCGCCTACGCGAGAAAATACGAAGGTCAAGGATTTAGTGAGCCGCAAATCAGGAGCTGGCTAGAAAAATACGGATACGACTCGACGCTAGTGGAAATCGCGTTGAGGCGTGCCTAATGCGCAGAAAATGGGCTATCCCCTGGTGGGCGCTTGGCGTATTGTTCCTGCTCTGGCTCTACGGCATCTTTTTCGCGCCGTTTCGGATAAAAACCATCACCCTTTTCGGTACTTATTTTCTCATCTATGCGAATTTTCTGGTGGTTCTTGTCCATCAGTTTGCGCAGGGGAAAACCTATGTTCTTTGTCCAACGGGTTGGAACGCGAAAAGCTGGAAGTTTAGTTGGATGAGCGAAGTGTTCAAAAAGAACAATGCTCCCTTCTTCTACCTCGTCTCTGTCTGGAATTTAATCATCACGTCGTTTATCCTTTGGGCGCTCACGCCAATCTTACTGGTGTATTTCTTCCCTCAAACTGCTCATGCCCTGATCCCGCCCCTCTCTAAATACAGCATCAGACCGCTGGGATTGCTTATCATTGTGATTGATCTTGTTTTAGGCCTCATCAACAATCACACAAAGAATTTCACCAAGAAATAATCAAATTGCCTAGTTCTTCTCAACCAGCACAGCCTTCTTCACGATAAACTGCGCAGAATGCTCGCTCTCTTTCACAATCTCAGACTCGACAATCTCCACTCGTTTCTTGAACAGCGGGCAATCGAGCACGAGCGACTCTGTCTCCCCGCCCTCGCCAGCGACGTTGATGCCGTGCTTTTTCGCGATTCTCACAAGCGCGTCGACGTCTTTTTGCGTCAATTTCCTTCCAAGCAAAGAAGCGTCAAGGCCCTGCGCAGCCACAGAGGAGAGCATAATCGAAAATCCTCGGTCCAAAAGCAATCGCAGTTCCTTCTCCTGGTCCATGTGCCACAACGGAGCGAAAATCTTCAGACCCAGTTTGTCGCACACACCTTCAATGCGGTCCCTTTGGTAATTGGAGAACAGAGCGCCCGTTACCACGCCTTCGACGCGGTACTGCTCTTTCGCCTGCTGCAGCGCCTTCTCCAAATCCTCGAGCTCTTTCTCTTTCTCCCCGGCAGTCTCCTGCAAAATCAGTGGAATCCCCATCGCCTCGGCGTGCAGGGGCGCGATATCAATATTGGGGGTGTGGAACATGTAGGAATCGGGGTTCGTGCTCTTCAACGTAACCAGGCAGGAAAGTTCGTAGTTCTGGAGAGTCATCACATACGCTGCGAAGGCGCTGTCCTTTCCGCCACTCCAGAGCGCCGCGAGCTTCACATTTGCAGGCGTATAGAACTGCTTGAGGAACGCGCTCTTGGTCGCGTAGCCCTCGCGCTTCGACAATTTCTCCAACGCCCTATCAAATTTAGAGCCATACTGCGCGGCTTTCTTGGGCCGTTCCGCGAATTCCTCGGGAATCCCCAGTTCACGAGCGGCTTCGCGCAAGATGATCTTATTGCGAATCCCCTGGATTTTCTGGTCAGGTGAAATCGTGAGAGCCTTAGCCACGAGCTTCCTATCCAAAAAGGGCAGCCGCAGTTCAATCATATTGTTCATCGTCAGAACATCGTCCCGGTAGAGGTCGCGCTCGTAAATCTTAAGCAATCCAGAAAGGCACTCTTTATTCACATCCGACGACTTCTTGTGCCTGTCATACCCGGCGAAGAGCTCCTCAGAGCCAAGGCCCGAGAACAGCACGCGCACTCCGTCCTGCTTCGCGAGTTCGCACGCAGCAAAAAGGGTAGCGGCGACTCCCGCCTTCACGACATTGTTGTCTTCGATTAGCGGAACCACGCGGGCGAAGAGCTGCTTTGCCTCGTCGAGCGAAACCGTCCG
>JAUSJW010000089.1 GCA_030647105.1 Nanobdellota archaeon
ACGGCAGCCTCAATCTCCTCATGCAATATAATCCGCGCAATGACCAGCTTGAGAAGGTGAACGACAGCAAAGTCATCTTCAATACCCTCATCACCGCGACAGGGATGACGCGCGAGCAGATTGACGCGGACATCCAGGAGAAGATTGCGGTGCTGCAGCATCTGGTGAAGAACAACCTAACAAGTGTCGAGCAGGTCGGCCATGTGATGTCCGATTACTACACTGACCATGAGGGGCTCATGCGCGACCTCGGGCGAAAGGCGAAATAATGGCGCGCAAACGCGGATTACTCTACGACCCGGACAGCCTGAACCGGAACCTCAAGATAGCCCGGATGGATGTATATTACAAAGAATACGTCCGAAAGGCGCTGCGTACCGCGATTATGCTCACGGTGCTCATCCACCTCCTTATCTTCTTTGTTCTGAGCACCGTCGCGGCGACGACAGGCAACAAAGCCATCTACCTGCTCGCGGTCGTGACACTCCCGTTGTCGTTCTTCGCGCTGTTCACGTTTATCATCAAGCTCCCGGAAGTCGCCATCATGCGCTCGAAGAAGAACGTCGAGGCGGAAATCACCTCCGCCATCCGTTTCCTCATCCTCGACCTCAAGGCCGACGCCTCTATGTTCTCTGCCTTGCAGAATCTCGCCAAGAATTTCGACGAGATTGGCATCTACATGAACGACGCTATCATCAAGGCCAAGCTCGGCACCCCGCTGGACGAGGCGCTCGGGGAGACGGTCGAGGCGGTTCCATCGGAGAGCTTTCGCGTCTTCATCTGGCAGATTCTCAACTATCTCCAGACAGGCATTGACATCACGCCAGGTCTGCGCGTGCTCGTCGACGAAATTGTCGAGAACCAGAAGATTGAGTTCAAGAAATACGGAAAGCGGCTCAACGTGCTCTCTCTCTTTTACATGATTGTCGCTATTATCCTCCCCACTATCGGATTCACAATGATCGCCGCGGCGCTGATCTTCCTTAGCGTGCCCATCACGCTCGGTCTTATCCTCGGCTTTTGGATCGTCTTCACCATTCTCCAGCTTGTCTTCCTTGTGCTCAGTTCAGGCAATAGGCCGGTCGTGGAACAATGAAGCACACGCAGTCTTTCCACAAGTCGCTGCCGTATCTCGAGCAGTTCCGCCACCTTCAGCGCTACTTGCTGTTGGGAGGCATCAAGGCTCCTGCGAAACTAGTCTACCTCTTCCTCTTGGGCGGGGCGGCGATCATCGATATTTCCATCCTATCTTACTTTATTGGCCTCGTTTGGGAATACAAGCTCCGCGTTCTCTACCTTATTATCATCACGTTAGTGATGTTTTCTCTGGGCTATTTCCTGATCTTCATGGTTTTCTGGCTTCTGTTTCTCCTTATTCTCGACTATCTTAAGTTCAAGCGGCGCGCGGAGCTCGAGGAGATTCTGCCCGAGTTTCTGCGCCTCGTGAGCGCGAATCATCGCGCGGGCCTGCCGCTCGATGTCTCGCTCTGGAAAGCTAATCGCCCGCGCTTTGGTATCCTTTCCGTCGAAGTGGATGAGCTCGCGCGAAAGACCTACGCGACCGGCGACCTTATGGGTCCGTTAGAGGAATTCGGGAGGAAATATGACTCTCCCCTCCTGATGAGGGTGATTAGCAATCTGATAGAGGGGCTCAAGACCGGCTCGGACATCGCCAGCCTGCTCGATGATGTCTCGAACAACGTGCGCACCATCAAGAACACGCGCAAGGAACTCGCGAGCGAAGTCGAGAATTACATGCTCTTTATCACTATCACCGTTCTGATCATCTCACCCCTGATGTTTTCTCTGACCTCTAAGATGGCGGAGCTCATCGAGGGCGTGAAGTCTATCCTGCTGAGTTCAGGCACAGAACAAGCGGCGTCAACGGTTGAGATGCCGTTTAAAATCACGCAGTCAAATGTGGGAAAGCCGTTCCAGTATTATTTCGACATTTTTGTTTATCTCATGACCGCCACGAGCTCTGTGGTCTCTGTGCTGCTTATGAGCACTATCAAGTATGGCAATATTCAGTCCGAGCTCAAGAAGATTCCCGTGTATTTCGTCATCAGCCTCGTGTGCTACACGCTCTTCAAGCTGATGTTCTCCAATTTCATCAAAATCTAAAGATTTAAAAAGCCCCAGAGCGGAAAAATCACTATGCCCATTATCCAGACAGAAGCGGACCGCCTAATCTCTTTGGTGGACACAAAAGGGAAGATTTCCGCCGGAGAGGCCGCTAAGATTCTTGGTATTTCGTCACGTCAGGTTGAAGAGTGGGCGGATTTCCTGGAAAGCCATGGTATCATCAACCTCAAACTCAATTTTTTCAACTTGAAACTGATCTCTAAAAAGGGGCAGGTCTGATGGCGAAACAGGAGTTTATCGGCTCGTACATCCAAAGTTTTGACGAGGCTCTCGGCGGCGGCTTTCCGCGCGACCATATCGTGCTCGTCTATGGGGCCGCGGGCACCATGAAGTCAACCCTATGCTTCAACGTGCTCTACAATGAGGTGCTTGCGGGAAAGAAGGGGGTGTACATCAGCATCGAACAGTCCTCCCTCTCGCTCCTCAAACAGATGGTCAAGATGGGCTTCGACATTTCGAAAGTCAATATCGAGGTGCTCAACGATGCGGACGATGTCATCAAGGGGTTGACCCGGCTTCAGGATGATGAGGCAAAGAAGCTCACAATTATCGATTTTGGAACCATCCGGAAGCAGCTTCAGGGCAAGAAGGCGGCGAAGAACAAGTTCGGCCTCTCGGGCGACATGGTAGAGTCTATCCTCAGCATGGTGCAGACGCTCGCGAAGAAGAAGCTCTGCGACATCGTTGTCCTCGACTCCATGACCGCACTCTACAGCCTTACGGAGCTCAAGGAACCGCGCAGCGAGATTTTCTATCTTTTTGAGTTCTTCCGGGACCTCGGGATTACCAGTTTTGTCATCTCCGAGGAAAACCACGACACCCACTCCAGCCGGTTCGGCATTGAGTCTTATTTGGTGGATGGTATCGTGCATATCATGCTCACGGAGCGCAACCGCAAGGTCACGCGCGAGCTCCAAATCCGCAAGATGAGGGCGACGGACTGCAATAACGACATCTTCACGCTCGAATTCGACTCCAAGACCAAGAAGTTCAAGGCCCTCTATGGCGGCAAGATGCCGCTGGTCTAAGGCAAGAGCACTGCCCAATGCGTTGGGTCTTCTTTCGCTCCGAGCCTGCGCTTGAAGGTGTTGAGGCTTTCGACTTCTGAGCCACCAAGATGCGCTTCTTTGAAACCTTGTGCTCTCAATTCCCTAAAAAACGCGAGGTAAGCATACGTCGTGAGGCCGCCAAAGCCCGCGGGGTTGCGCAATTCCGGAATGCTCGCCAAGGTAGAGGTATCCCACCGAGTTATGGAAGTATACAAGCCTAACCGTTCAGAAGAAAGACGCTCCCCGACAAAGAGCGCCACAGGGACGCCCTGCAATCGGGGCATGAAAGAGTACACTCCTGGAACTGAAGAGAAGTCAAGGGAGTTGTAATGGTCTTCAGGGGTTGAACCGATGAGCTTGCCGCGCTGGCGCAGGCTCTCAAAGTGCGCGTTGAGAAGTCCCTTCGCTTCGTCAGGCTCTACGCGCTCCTCCAAAGAGAATGTGAATCCATTGCGTGCAAGGAAATTCCCAAAACGGTTGAAGCCGTCGATGGCCTTGCGCCGCGAGTTGGGGGAAAGCAAGGGGACCGACTTGGGTCCTTCGACGTCCAGAAGTGCGTCAAGCGCAACGATGCTATGGCAGTAGGTCTCATCCTCCTGCGGCGCGTCAGGATGCCAAGGACTTGCGCTGATAGGGGAAAAGCCCTGTAACAAAAGCGCGGCGCGCTGGTCTTCAGAAAGGAATCGCGCATACGCGCCTTTGCAGGGAAGGCCGCTTGAAAGTGCCCATTCGGAAATGTCTGCAACTTTCGCGAGCACATCCTTGCCGCGGGGCGCGACAAGAAACAGATAGCCCTCGCTTCCGGGAGGGTCGAGCTCCTTTTGAAAATAGCCTACGGCGAAAAAGGACGTTCCGTCGTCATAGAAAAGGCCAAAGCGATGCCGGCTCATTCCTCTTAGATTGTTCCCCGTGGCATACATGGTCACAGAAAGCGCCGACACACCATATGAGCCATCTTTATGGGCGTCCAATGAAGTCTGGGGCGTAAACGGTCTAAGATGGGGAGCGTAGCGCTCAAGGAGCGCTTCTTCAACCTGTTCCCGCAGTGGAGTTCCCATTTCATCATCTTGGGATAGGAACGCTCCACGCTATTAAAATGTGTGTAGTAAAGATTTTTACGAAACTATTATAAGCTGAAACCCCCCCACACTGGGAGATGGAAGCAGCAGCGCTCAGGGAATTGGGGCTCACCGCGAATGAGTCCGAAGTCTATCTGACGCTCCTCGGCCTCGGCTCTGTTTCAGTCAACGTCATAGCGGAGAAGTCAGGGTTGCATAGGCAAGCGGTATACGACGCCCTCGATCGCCTCCTGGAAAAAGGGTTTGTGAGTTTTGTGCTGAGCAGCAATCGGAAGCATTTTCAAGCTATCCGCCCTGAACGCATCTTGGACTATCTGCGCGAGAAAGAAGAGCGGTTCAGGGGCGTTTTGCCAAGCCTGCTCAGCCTCGCCGCGGCTCCACAAGAGGACACCTCGGTTGAGGTGTTTAAGGGAAAAGGAGTGATTCGCACGCTCTACAATGATATCGTTAAGGAAGCGCGCAAGGCAGGAGGGGGCATCTGCATTTCAGGGGCGGATGAGCGCAAGTTCCTCGAAGATGACCGCATCGCCCTGGAGCAGCACTTGGCGAACTTGCGTAGGATGCGGTGCAAGGAACGCGTTTTGATTCGGGAAGGGGATGCCCACCAGCTCAAAGGGCCGCAGACCGAGTATCGGGTGATGGGTAAGGAATCCTTTTCCCCGGCCCCCATCTTCGCGTATGGCTCAACGCTTGCCTTCTTTGTCTTTGGCAAGCCAAATTACGCGGTGATTGTCCGCAACAAGGAACTGGCGCAGGCATATAAGAAGCAATTCAACTTGTTATGGAAGTTCTCCAAACCCGTCGCGTAGGGAGTAACCTTTATAAAACACCTTTCTTTCCTTCTGTCTATGGCAATCAAAGACCTCCAGGCCCGGCAGGGCAACGTGAATCTGACGCTTGATATCGTAGAGAAAGCCGCGGTGCGCGAATTCGAAAAGTTCGGAAAGAAAGGCAGGGTATGCAACGCCAAGGCCCAGGACGAGACAGGTTCTATCACCATCACGCTTTGGAATGACGATGTCGACGCCGTGAATGTAGGCGATAAGATTCAGATTGAGAACGGCTGGGTCAGCGAGTGGCAGGGCGAACTGCAGCTCGGCACCGGCAAGTTCGGAAAGCTCACGATTGTGGGCAAGGGCGAAGCGAAGCCGGTCGAGACCGCGCCTCCAAAGCAGGATATCTCGGAAGAAGAGATTCTTTAATTCTTTTTAACAGAAAGGCATTTAAATACTCCGGCAAACACGGAACGTACGTCAAGATAGGGGGACGTAGCTCAGCGGGAGAGCGCTAGACTGAAGCTAGATCTGATGAGGCGAGAGCCGATGACGAGCAGAGATCTAGAGGTCGTGGGTTCAAATCCCGCCGTCCCCATAGCTGTCACGCCCAGCTAGCATGCGGGTCGGGCATGAAGCCCGACGGCTGGGTGTGACTTCTTTTTTCGATACCCAGCATTTCTCGGAGGTATCGGAACTGGAAGTTCTGATGTGGAAATCCCGCCGTCCCCATAAAGGGATTGCGCTCAATCGCAAGGTTGGGCGTAATCACTTTTTCTAAGCGAGTTTGCGCGATTTCTGCATCAAAATTCCGCCGACAATCAGCAGCAGCCCAAAGAAGCTCGGAAGCGTAATCGCCTCGCCGTTGATGAAGTACGCGAACACCAGAGAAAGAAATGGTACCAGGTAAACCAGATTCGCGAGCTTCGGCGTATGCCCTTTCTGAACCGCTTGGAACCAGAAGACATAGCCCAAAGCATTCGCGAGCACGCCTAAGAACAAGAGCGCCGCCCAGGCTGCAAATGTCGCAGGAAGCTGATACGATGACAAAAGTGGAAGTGTCGGTAACATAAAGAGCGTCGCGTAGAAGAAATACCAGAACGTGCTCGAGTACTTCTCATATTTCTGCCGTTTCTCAAGCACCGAAAAGAATCCATAGAACAGCGCGCCGAGGATGGCGAGCCCGTAGCCCAGTAGGTATTCATGCGAGAACGAGAAGCTCCCGCGCGTCACGACCAGCATCGCTCCAAGAAAACTCAGGGCGAGCGAGAAGAACGTGCGGGAATGGAACGGCTCCTTGAGGATAAGAACGGAAAAGAGCACAAGGAACGCGGGCCAAAGATAATTCAGGATTTGCGCCTGCCCGACGGGAGCGTGCTCAAAAGAAGCGTAGCGCGTGAGCATATACAAGTAGGTTCCGATGAAAGAAAAACCCGCGAACCGCAGATGGTCTTTGAAGCCGTATGAACAAAGCAGGCGCAGGTTGCGCTGGAAACCTAAGATAAAGAAGAGCGTAAGGGGAACCAGCGCATTAGTAATGAACACGAGCTGGTAGCTGTCAAGCTCCAGCAAGGCGAACTTCGCGATGGAAGGAATCGCGCCCCAGATGACAATGGTGAAAAAGACAGCTATCCAGTCGCACCGGTCCATGCGCATGACCCGAACTTGAGATACTTAAACCTTTCTTACGGATACAGGCGCAAGCTCCGGTTCGGAAGAAGGGACCGCAATTTTATAAAACTGAACCACGACAACATAAGGAGCATTCGCTTCTAAAGGCAGCGGCACTCCATCTATGCCCATGGCGTTATAAGCGTTCGCGCCGCTTGGAACGGCAAGCTGGTCTCCTTCAAGCAGGCGATCCACAAGACCGAAAGGAGATACCAATCCATGGGGATCAGGAGCTCCATTCACCGTTCGCCCAACTAACTCGAGTTTTTGGGGAGCTCCTTCTTTTACTCCTGAAAGAACTGTGCCTTCCGTCGTACGCACTTTTCCAGTTGAATGCCAGCCGACCTGAATCATAGAAGAGAAGAACCTGTTTTTATTTATGAATCTTTCCCTTGAATCAGAGGCTCTTCGACACAATCTGCGACGCAATCACGTTGAACAGAATCATCACAGCTCCAGCGATGAAGACATACATGATGGTGCTCTTGATGAGATTAGAGCCCAGCTGATAGCGCTCGTTCAATTTGTCAGAGCCATTCTCAATCCCGTTCGCGAGAATCGTAAGAATATAGATAATCTGAACGACATAGAGCCCGACTACAAGCTGGAAATAGTAGGTGGGAATTCCAATGCCGAAGATGTCCATGAGGTCGGAAGTCCCCACGTCGGCGGCCGCCCCGGCGTTGAGGGTCTTCAATTGAGCGGACAGTTTAGACAAAATCGTGGTAATCATGGACGTGATTCCCACCACGATTCCGGCGATTGCGGGTGTCAGGAACTTAATCTGAGACGTCATGGAAGAGATGATATCGGCCATTAAATCACGAAGCCGTTCATTGACTCTGTGAATCTCTTTGATGTAGCGCGCGATGTTTGTCAGGGCCTGCGCCGCGACTCGGGGCCCCTTCTTAATGCTCTGAACCAGCACCTTCATAGAGCTCTCGATGACTTTCGACGGGAAATACTGCAAAGCGCCGTATTGGGGGTGGAAAATCGCTTGTTCAACCGAAAGCCCGAGCTTCTGGATGTTGGTCGAAACCATCTGGAAAAATTTACCGGAGACAGAGTCTTGCATGCTCTGCGCCACCTTGCCGAACGCCATCTCGGCGGGGATATCGTCGCCAAGCCGGTTGCCCATCTGGAACAGGGCAGAAGCGAACTCATCCTCGAGCTCCTTTGTTTTCTCCCGGATTTTGATGACGTTCTGCGAGCGCAGCCGGAAATACAGCCCCAATCCCAACCCGGCCGAAAGCGTGATGCAGAGGCTCAGGATGCTTGCTCCCAGGCCAAAAGGCCCCACGAGCGCCCCTTTTTTGTTCTGCTGGTATTCAAGTAGGTGGTAGCGGGCCTCGGGGTCCGCGGGCAGTTCAAAAGCGGGGTTGATGGCATGGAGCAGCACTGGCGCTATCCCGATGAAGAAGAGGACCGCCGCTAGCATAAGGGAGATATAGAGGGGAGAGAGCTGAACCTCTTTCTTCCCGAACTTTAGCAGGACATTCCTGAACTTGCGGTATTGGGGGATTTCCTCGCTGATATCCGTGTCCCCGTAGCCTGTAGGGCGCTTGCTTAATATCATCTTGCCAAGCAGGTAGACGCCGACCGGAAGCAGGATGTTATAGAGGAAAAACAGATGGAGCCAAGACACGTCGTCCATAAAGCTTACAACCAAAGGCAGAATTACCAATCCAAGGATAGGCAAAATAACGCCGAGCATGTTGAGCAGCGTGATGGGGCTTTTCAAATTATGCGCGTAATGCAGCATTTTCTCATAGGTTTCTTCTAGGATGACGTCCAGTGACTTATCGAGTGTCGCGAGCCTTCTGGATTCTTCGCCTTCAAGCAGCGAAGAGGTGATGAGATTGAACGCCTCAACGAACTCGAGGCTGTACTCGCGCCAGCCCAGCAGATACGCGTCCAGGCTTTCCCGAATGGATTCATAATGCTCGGTCTCGACGTCCCAGAGAATCTTCTTCATGTCGAGGCTCAGGGGCGGCGACATATGCTCAGCCGCGAACTCGATGGCCTTCTCGATGTTCGAGGTGTGGCGCATGTACGTGACAACGTAGAAGACGCACAGCACCATCTGGTTGCTAGCTTGGAGCCTCCAGTTGGCGGCGAAGTACTTTGGCAAATGTATCAGCGGCTTGATGAGGCAGAGGCCGAGGATAATCATAATCGTGACAAACACGGGAGAATGAAGGAACACGTAGGTGAGCATGCCGCCGAAAATCATGATAAACAAGGGCAGCAATACGCCAAAGCTGACCGCTCCGGAGGGCGTGACAGAAAGGTGGGCGGTTTCGATAAACTGCTCCGTCGCGGCGACACTTTTGGGGTCGGGTTTGAGGTGGAGAATCTTTTCAGAGAGCGCGCAGAGCTCCTCGTAGCGCGACATATGCGGGGGCAGCATCTCTTTCCGGAATTCCTGGTAATCTTTGGTCGTGGGCTGGAATTGCTCGACTTTACCTTCCAGTTTTTCTTCTAGTCGGGAGCGGTACTTCTCAAGAAGCCCTTCATAGTCCCCTTTTTTCAAATCTGCCATGCCTCTTTTTTACCTTACTCTTTGAACTTCTGCTTCTTCACTTGCCGCTTCAGCCAGTCTTCCCACAGGAACAGGATGCGCTTGCTGTCGAGCGTGCCTGTCTCTTCCTTCACCTGGTCGGAAATCTTGTGAAACTCGTCGTTCGCGCCAACGACAAACTCCGCCTCAAGCAGGTCGGGCAAGGTATTGTCATTGCTCGTCTTGACCAAGAGTTCTTTGAGCTTCGCGCGCAGCAGGATGTTGTCCCACACCGCGTCCCAGTTTCCGGCCCATTCCTTGACATTGCCCGCGATGGCCTTCAAAATCTCAGATTCCCCGTTGAGCAATTCATCAGAAGGCAGCAGCTTGTCCTCTTTAGGGTCATACTTCATCAAGTCAACGAACCCATTCTCAAGCAGCGGGTCGTTCTCCCACTGCTTTCTGACTTCGGTGATAGAAGTCACCCTTCTCCATCTGTGGATGCCGTCCGGGCTGCGGATAGGGTTAGCGACAACGATGATGTCCGTAGCTTTGAAACTCGTCTTCGGCACGCCGAGATCGTTGGTGACACGGTCAAAAACACCGTAAGGAGAATCGCCGTGGATAGTTCCCGCTACAATATTGGCAAGCGCTCCAATGCGCATGGACTCGTACAAAGCCCTGGCCTCAGTCGATCGTACTTCGCCGATAATCAGGCCGGAATCTCCTAGGCGCAGTGTCGTGCGAATGCCTTCATCAGCCGGGACTTCAGAAGTTCCTTTCGTCATCGCGGAAGCGACTTTCATAGACTGGATGTTGTAGCCGAGCTTCCTCATCTGCGCGACAGGCAGTTCCAGCGTGTCCTCAATCGTAATCATGCGGGCTCGCCGCATCACTTCGACCATGACGGCACTCAATAAGGAGGTTTTTCCAGCGGAGCGTGTGCCCGCGATGAGCATCGTCCGTGAGCCGTCGATGAGGAAGCTCAGGATACCAGCCGAGAGCGAATCAATCATGCGCTTCTGGATCAGCAACGCCAGTGTCCAGGGCTTATCACGGTGTCTTCGGAACGCGTACGCGAGGCCGGAAGGGTTCAAAGGAGCGGAGATGACTGCTACCCTTGTATTGGCCCCCGGGAGCAGCAGCTCGGTATCCAGGATAGGGTTCGCCTCGTCTAACGGTCTTCCGGAAACCAGTCTTAATTTCGACGCCCAGCTCTCCGATTCAGGCTGGGTCGGAATAATATTAGTCATGCAGTCGCCGAAATCCTGGTGAACAAGGAACATCGGCGCTTCTCCCATCGGGGAGTTGATGGTGATGTCCTGTATCTTGTCGTCAGAAAGCAGAACCTCGATAAGGCCAAATCCGATGGTGTAGCGCACGAGGATGTCTGTCAATAGTTTGACTTGCTCATCTTTGAGCCGCATGCCCTTGCTGCCTGCCAGTTCTTCCACTAAGTCCTGGCCGACGTTTGAGAACACCTGTCTGATGCGCTCCGGGTCAATAAAATCCTGGCGTTTGGGTTTGTGCTCGGCCAGAATCTTTCTTGCGGTATCGAGGATTTCATACTCGTCCTCATCCAGCCTGAATTCAGGCGGCGTGAGGTGGTAGAGGTACTGCACTGTGCCCGGAATCTCGAAGATTGTTACCTCACTTCCGTTCGGTAAGGAATAGTTGTCAAGCTCCGTGCCTTCTGGAGGGTAGGAGGCCATGAGGCGGGTGAACATGAAGTCAGGCTTGATGAGCGGCCGGAAGAACTGTTGGTAAATCTCCCGCGTTCCCGGAGTGTGCCCAGAGGCCTTCGCGCGCTGGATGATGGTCAACTGCTCCAGCATGCCCATGAGCTTTTTGAGCAGTTCCGTATAAGCCTTCACGACATGCGAGTAGGCCGGGTCCGCGGAGCGCTCAAGGTTCAAAGCTTCCTGGCGTTCGAGCCTGCGCAGTTCGACAAAGGCACCGATGGGGTCTGATTTGAGCATCGTCCCTAGCAGATTCTTGAGCTGTGCGTACCAATTAGGAAGGTACTGATGCGCCTGCGGGGGGAGCGACTGGTAGGAGAGCAGGTCGTGGTTCTTCGCGAGATGCAGGGAGAGGCGCGAGACTTCCTTGAGCATTTTCGTTTGCTCGAAATCGTATTCGTATTTCCGCTTCTGCTCATAGACGATTTTCGTGACGCTCGGCTCCTGAGCCAGGATGTCCACAGTGCGCGCCATCGTGAGCGGGTCGTCTTCTATCGAAGGCACGCGCGAATAGCCCTCGCAATCGACCATGAGGACTGTGTCTTCGCCCTCTCGGAGCGTGTCATAAGAGAAGGGCTCTTTCATTTGCCGTTCCTCTTCAGGGCATCGAGCGCGATTTCAATGAGGTGGCTCTTGTTCCGGTATTTCATCTTGTCCTTACACTGCGTCTCTATCCAGGAAACAAGCTGTTCGTCTATCGTGGCGGAAATGGGCCTCTTCATCGCCCGTGAGAATGGTCTTCTGTTGGTCTCAAATGTGTCACCTGGCTGGTTTGGCTGTGCGCCGGCTTCGCCATCCCGCCTAAAACAAAGTAAAGCCCCGCGGAGGCGTAGAATCAGTGGTGTTGGGGGTATTCACGCCTCCACGGAACTTTGAATGTGCTGTGTTCTTAACATATTATGAAATACATAATATGCATTTTAACAAATTAAATCCATTTTATCATATCTCTCATATTTAAATGTTTTGGATGGGGCACTGAAAGCGTTATAAATCGGAAAGCGCTCCTCTCTGCTATGGCTCTTGTGGAAGCGATTGTGGCGTATGAGGTCAAAACAGAAGGCCAGCTCTGGGATGAGATGGTGATACGCAATCCAGCAAAAACGTACGATGACGCTCACAGGGCGCGAATGGCTGCTTTTGTCGCCGACCGCACTCAAGCAATGGTGGAAGTCGCCAATGCGGGAATGGCGGACGACGGAGCGCTCGACGGGCTCGTTGCGAGATTCGCCGAGCTTGATACTGCACACGGGTCAAGGTCAGTCCCTGAACTCTTTCCCCAGCGTCGTGCCTGGATTGCTCAAGTGACCCACCTTTATGTCGACCTCATCCAAGCGAATCGGGACGCGCATGCTGCTGGCGGGGCTGTAGAAGATACATATGAGGCCGCCGCACAAGGAATGGGGGGAAGGAAATATCACGGGCACAGGATTCTAATCGACGAAGCCGAGCGCACCTATTTCGAGGCGCTCAAGCGGGTGAAAGCAGATCCCTCCAACCCCGTTTCAGATGGAGACGTGCTGCATGAAGCGCAAGTCCTAATCCGGAAGCGGGAAGCCAAGAGGATATTTTCTGTGTAGTACCACTCTTTAATCCTTACACAACCTTTTATATCCACTCAGGAGAGATAAGCCATGACTCCTGCTCCTGGCCCTTCGCGGCCTTCTAGAATGGACTCCATCGACGCGAGCGGGCGCAGCAACGAGCGCCGCCTCAAGATGCTTGAGGAGCGCCTCACCAATATGCGCTCCAAGCTCCAGGTGACCGAGCAAAATATGATTCAGAAGAACAAGCTCATCTTCGAGGATATCCGCGCGACGAGCCTTGAGATGACTGATATCAAGAAAGATATTCAGGAGCTCAAGGAGAAAATCCTCTGGGTCGTCAAGGAGATGCAGGATTTCGCGAAGCGCGAGCAGGTGGAGATGCTCAAGAAGTATCTCGATTACTGGAATCCCTTCAAGTTCGTAACAAAGAGCGACGTCGAGGCGACCGTGCGCGACGTGATTGAGAAGATGCGAAGAGAGTAAGGGTAAAGCTTATATAGGAAGAAAAGGGAATTAAGCAAAAAAGGGGTAGCAATGGCATTATTCGGCAAGAAAAAGGGGCCAGATTCTCTTCCACCCTTTGGGCCGCCCGGCGACCCGTACGGCGCTCCTCCGGGCATGGATCCATATGGCCAGCCGCAGGGCTTTCCGCAGCAACAGCAGCAGGCGCCTCCGATGCCGTTCCCAGACATGGGACAGCAGGGTCAAGATAGCTATGGTAACCCTCCGATGGAGCAGTTCCAGCCTCAGGCACAAGCTTCCGATTATGGCGGTGGCGGCGATGACATGCGCGGAAGAGTCGAAGAAGTGGCGGAAGCCATCATCGACGAGAAGTGGAACGAACTCATGAAGGACATGAACAAGGTCATCGAGTGGAAAGAGCGCTCGGATACAGAATTGAAGCGGCTTGCGCAGGAGATTGTCAACCTCAAGGAGCGCTTCGAGGGCCTGCATAAGGGTATTTTAGGCAAGATTTCTGAGTATGACACCAATCTCAAGAGCGTCGGCTCAGAAATTAAAGCGATGGAGATGACCTTCCAGAAGATTCTTCCGACGTTCACGGACAACGTGAACAAGCTGGAACGCTACACCAATAAGATGGGTTAAGGTTTCAGGTACGCTTTCTTGATAACGATGGGTTCTACCGGCACGTCATCGGAACCGTCGACGCTGTGCGTCTCGACTCCTTTCATCGCGTCAATCGTCTCGAAGCCATTCACCACTTTCCCGAAGACCGCGTAGCCGAAGCCTCTCGCTGAATTGTCCTGGTGGTTGAGAAACGCGTTGTCCGCGACGTTGACGTAGAACTGCGAGGTCGCGGAATCAACGATACCCGTTCTCGCCATCGCAATTGTGTACTTGTCGTTTCTTAATCCGTTTCCCGCCTCGTTCTTGATGGGCGCTTTCACGTCTTTCTCTTCCATATTCGGTGTGAATCCGCCGCCCTGGACCATAAAGCCGTCAATCACTCTGTGGAAGATGAGCCCATTGTAGTGCCCTTCTTTCGTGTAATTGAGGAAATTAGCGGTGCTTATCGGAGCTTTCTCAGGATTGAGTTCAACTTCGAAGTTGCCTTTGCTGGTCTCGAATACGACGATTGGGTTTTTCATGGTTTGTTCTCCACAAGCTGTTAACAGGATTGCGACTAAAAAGATTCCGTAAAATTTCATGATCCCCTCAACTGCTTCAAGAGTTTGTCTAGCGCCCGTCTCCTGAACTGTTTCTTGGTTGAGCCGTCCGCTAACTCTCCATACGTCTGGGTTTCATGCTCAGGAATAAAAATCGGGTCGTGGCCAAAGCCGTGCGTTCCGCGGATGCTTGTCGCGATAGTGCCTTTTTCTTCCCCAGAGAACACGAGCGGCAGCTTTCCCGGTTCGCAATAGCCGACAGCGCTCTTGTACGCGGCGCCTCTCTTGTCAACGCCCTCCATCAGCTTCAAAATCCCCGGCAATCCAATCTGCTTGTGAATAGGCGATGAATACACGCCCGGAAAGCCTTTCAAGGCGTCAATAAACAATCCAGAATCCTCAACCACAATCGTCTTCTTATATTTTTCAGCGAGCTTCTTCACAGACTCCAGCGCGACTTCTTCGGAAGTGTCAGCCTGAATCTCCGGATACTCCTCGTTGAGCTGTTCGACTTCCGCGATTCCATGAAGAATTTCTTTGAACTCGCGCACCTTGTTCGGGTTGTGCGTCGCGAAGAGGAGGTTCATACTTAAAGGGAGAAAGAGAGTTATATAAAGATATTGCAAGGGAATAAAATAAACATAAGACCTTGTTTATTTCCAGCGAATCTTTTCCATAACCTCTCGAATTGTTCCAGCACCAACGCCACGTGCTAAGAATCTTTGAACATACTCACGATCGGAGGTCTTCGCTTCTACAAATACTCCAATCGGTCCAGCGAGTTCACAAAACTGTTCAGCGGTCATAAATAGGTTTACCTCATGATCCAACATTGTCGCGTTTATGACCATCCCCAACATAACAAAACTATCGGGACTTGGAAACCCACTCGGTCTTGCGGCATTGTTACTGATTATCTGGACTTTTTTGATTGCATGAGACATAGTTTCACCTGAACGCGCTCTTTATAGCAGAAGTTAATATAGTTTTCTACTAACAATCGGTTTAATCTCGATGCTTAAAGAACTCTCACGTCAGCTCTCTCTTCAAAATCTTATGCGCGTGATTGATTTGCTTGAACCGTTCAGCATCTCCGTCAGGCATGTCCGGATGGCATTTCTTCGCCATCTGCTTGAAACTCTTGTCGATGACGTCCATATCCAGCTCATGCTCGCCCACGCCGAGAATCTCCCGCGCCTCCTTGCGCATGTGCTCGACTTCCTCTTTTTCGGTGAAATCAAGCAGGAACTCCTCGAACGTCTTCTTGCCTTCAATCATCTTCTCGACTTCGAGCTCGATGACCCGCATCACGACATAGAGGTTATCCACATAACGCTTCGCCGACTTGTAGCTGTAATACATTCGGTAACCGTCGGCGTACCACGTCACGGACGCAGGCACGTTCTTTATAGCGACCGGCTCCAAATCGAGAAGAATATCGTCCGTTGTGATGTCAATCTTGCTCAGCGCGTAAATAAGCTTGTTCTTGTACTGCTGCGCCCTTCTTCCGAAGGAATCGCGCGCGGTCACCGCGTGGAATTCATGGCCTTTGATGTTGAGCGTTGTCATGGTCGAAAACAAAATCTTGAGAATTTTGTCTTAAGAGGAAGAACCCGGAGGGGTATATAAAGATTAAGCAAAGCGATGGGCGAGGGTGTTCTCAAAACCCTTTTATACGGGAGATTCTAAACTCTAAAAATGAGTGATGAGATTGACCGATGGGTCAAGTACATGAAAGCGCATCCGGATACTTGGAAAAAGATTCATACACAATTCATCAACGCGCAGTTCGAAAAGGCATACGCCTTTATGGAGCGCCTCAAGCGGCAGCCGGGCGGGAAAGCGAAGATTATAGAAATGTACGGAATTAAAAAAGGATATCCAAGTCTTTTCGATTAGGGCGTATACCGTATCATCGTCCGCGGGAACGCAATCGCGTCCTTAATCGAGTCTAGCTTGCAAATCCACGACACCACTCTTTCAACACCCATGCCGAAGCCGCCGTGGGGCACCGAACCATACTTGCGCGTATCCAGATAGAACTCGTAGTGCTCGAGCTTCTCGCCCATCTCCAAAAGCCGCTCTTTAATCTTATCAAGCGAGGACTCGCGTTCAGAGCCGCCGATAATCTCGCCATAGCCTTCAGGCGCGATGAAGTCGCATCCATGTACCGTCGTAGGCTCGCCCGGAGTCTCCTTCATGTAGAACGCTTTCACCGCTTTCGGGTAATGCGTCACAATCAAGGGAGTGTCATACAAATGAGACAGCTTGTCCTCCTCAATCGTCCGTAAATCCTTGCCCCACTCGACTTCCATGTCACATTTCTCTTTCAGAATCTTCAGCGCTTCAGTATAGGTGATACGCGGGAACGGCTTCTCCAACACCGGCCGCAGGCTTTCCGGGTCTCTGCCTAGGGTTTTCAATTCGTCGGAGCGCTCCTCGAGCACTTTCTTAACGATGTGCTTCAAGAGCCCTTCGCCATAGCCCTGGATATCCTTGAAAGAAGCCCAGGCAGCCTCCATCTCAGCGTGCCAGTACTCGGTCAAGTGCCTCGAGGTCTTCGACTTCTCTGCCCTAAAGGAAGGCGAAATCGTGTAAATCTTCTCCAGGGAAAAGATAGCGGGTTCTGCATAGAGCTGCCAGCTCTGCGCCAAAAAAACGCCTTTCTTGCCAAAGTACGGCACGTCAAAGAGTGTGCTTCCCCCTTCACACTGCACCGACTGGAAAATCGGAGAATGGTACTCATAGAAGCCTTCCTTGCGGAAGTACTCGTCAATCGCCCCAAAAACCGTGCTTCTAATCTTCAGCACAGCCGTCATCTTCCTACTGCGAAGCCACAAATGCCTCATGTCAAGCAGGAACTCAGGGCTCTGGTCCTTCTGGATAGGGAACGTGTCAGACTCGCCAACAATCTCGAACTCCTTAACGTGAATCTCGTAGCCTGAAGGCGCGCGCTCATCCTTCTTGATGTCGCCCGTAATCGTCATGGAGGCCTCTACCTGAACCTTTGAGACCACGGCGAACTGCTCTTCTCCGACATCGTCCTTCGAGATAACACACTGGATAACCTCAGAGCTGTCCCGCAGGACGACGAACTTCACCTTGTTGCTGCCCCGCTCACGGTACACCCAGCCTCTAACGCTGACGCTGCCGTGACCCTGCTGCATGGCTTCCTTGATGCTGATGAACTTCATGTGACAACCTCCTTACGTGTTGATATAAAAGGTTTGTGACCCCATGCCCCTAGAGCCCCTGTTTGTGCACGCTCTTCACAGCCCTTCCAGAGGGGTCCGACATCCCGGCGAACTCCTTACTCCATCGGAACGCCGTCGGAGTCGAGCATGCGATGGTCGGCCCAATTGGAACCGTCAAAGCGGCGGATGGGCTCTTAAAGATGCTGTCGAACATTTCGCGATAGAGATACTCCTCTTTCGAAGAAGGCGTATGAATGAGAAATCGCTCCGCAGCCTGTTTCAGCATCTCGTCCGTAACTTTTGCTTCAGCGAGCTTTTTCAGAGAGTCAATCCAGCTGTACCCAACCCCATCTGAAAACTGCTCCTTTTGCCGCCAGAGGATTTCATCAGGCAGGTACCCGGCAAACGCCTTTCTCAGGAGCTCCTTCTCAATTTTGGTTCCCGGGCACATCTTCTCAGCAGGGTCAACGCGCATCGCGACGTCGAGAAACGCAGTATCCAAAAACGGAACCCGCGTCTCAACGCCCCAGGCAGCGGTTGACTTGTTCGCTCGTAAACAATCATACTTGCTCAAGAGCGAGAGCTTCAAAACCGTCTCCTTATGGAGCTCTTCAGCGCTCGGCGCCATGTGGAAGTAGAGGTAGCCGCCGAACACCTCATCAGAGCCTTCACCTGAAAGCACCATCTTGACACCCATAGCCTTAATCTTGCGCGCCATCAGGTACATCGGTGTTCCCGCGCGAATCGTCGTGACATCGTAGGTCTCCAGATGCCGGATGGCGTCGGGCAACGCATCGATTCCTTCCTGCACCGTATAATAGATTTCATGATGCACCGTTCCAAGGTAATCAGCCACCTTTCTCGCATACTTCAAGTCCGGAGACTCTTTCAGCCCCACAGCAAACGAATGCAATCGAGGCCACCACGCTTCTTCCTTGTCGCCGCTCTCAACGCGCATCCTCCTATACTTTGTCAAGATAGCCGCAATCAGCGAAGAATCCAATCCTCCAGAGAGCAGCACACCATAGGGTACGTCGCTCATCATCCTTCGTTTTACTGCCTGTTCAAGCGCGTCCCGAAGTTTAGGTAAGTCCGCTTTATCTTTCGGAATCGTCTCTGCCCATGTAGGTTTGTACCACTTGACGAACTTCCCCTCGCTTCCCAAATAATAGCATCCCGGAGGGAACTCTTCAATCCTCTCGCAAAAGGGATCGAGCGCCTTCATCTCACTCGCGATATGCGCCGTCCCTTCCTTGTCCCAGCCGATGTAGAGCGGGCACACGCCAATCGCGTCCCGCGCCACAAAATACTCTTTCTTCTGAGAGTCATAGAGCGCGAAGGCGAAGTCGCCGAGCAGCATCTTCACGAAGTCAGGCCCATACTCGTCGTAAAGATACAACAGCACCTCGCAGTCCGAGCGTGTCTGCCAGTCATGCTCTTTCTTGAGCTCTTTGCGCAGTTCCATATGGTTGAAGATTTCTCCGTTGGCGACAACGAGCCTTCCTGTTTTGGTATCAACAAGCGGCTGGTCACCGTGCTCCACATCTACAATAGAGAGTCGCTCGTGCGCGAGAACCGCGAAGCCGTCGCTGAACATCCCGCTCCAGTCCGGGCCGCGGTGCCTGATTGAGGCCGCCATCTTGAGGGCTCTCGCTCTCGCAGCCTCCCGCGTTCCTTTGTATCCGAATATTCCAATGATTCCGCACATCGTGTTCACCTGTTGTTGAGCATTGGAAGTGCGGCGCGATACATAAGGATATCTCATAAAAAATGGA
>JAUSJW010000092.1 GCA_030647105.1 Nanobdellota archaeon
CCGCCTGCTGTCCCGTTGCCCAATCTCACGAATCGAACAATCGAACCGCCACTTCCGCCCATGCCCCCTCCGATACCTCCCGTGCCACGTTGGTTGAACCGCACCAACGAAACAAATGGTTCATTGATACTCCCGCCCGACACTTCGCTTCTGACGGGAGTCAAGTAAGCGCGTAGAGCAGACTGCCAGCGACAGATACCTTTTTAAATCCCTTAAGAACCCTTCTTACCATGAAAATGCCTAAGGTCATACGCAAGTATTGCCCGCACTGCAAGACGCATACCGAGCAAAAAGTGGCCCAGAACAAGAAGAAAGCCCCTTCCAGCATGACCTATGGCTCCAAGGTTCGCGCGCGCAAACGCGGAAGAGCCCGCGGCAGAGGCAATATGGGCCGCTATTCCAAGCCTGCTATTTCTAAGTTCAAGATGACAGGAAAGAAGTTAACCAAGAAAACCGACCTGCGCTACGAGTGCAAAACCTGCAAGAAATCCTGGATTGTGGGACACGGCATCCGCGCGAAAAAGGTCGAGTTCATATAAGGCGATACCCATGAGAGAACTCACAAGCAAATTCATCAAGGTCCGATGCCCTAAATGCAAGAATGAGCAGACGATGTTCGGTAAGGCTTCTACAAGTGTAAAATGCCTCGTCTGTGAGAAGATTCTCGCCGAGCCCGAAGGCGGCAAAGCGAAAATCAAGGCGCGGGTTCTTGAGGTGCTAGAGTAAATATGTTACTCAAGAAGACTGGTTTCCCTGAGGATGACAGTCTCGTCCAGTGCACCATAACCAACATCCAGTATCATTCTGTTTTCGCTAAAATCGACATTTACGACAAGACCGGCCTGATTCACATTTCTGAAATCGCCCCGGGAAGAATCAGGAACATCCGGGATTATATCTCAGAAGGCAAGAAGGTGATCTGCAAGATTCTCAAGATTGACCGCGAGCGCGGCCATATCGACCTCTCTTTGCGCAGGGTCAACGACAACCAGCGCAAGATGAAGCTCAATGAAATCAAAATGGAGCAGAAGGCCGAAAAGATTGTCGAGCAGGTCGCGAAGCACAACAAGATGGAAGTCGAGAAACTCTACGACGACATCGGAAAAAATATTTTCAAGACCTATCCGGATTTGAGCGCCTGCTTCAAGCAAGTTGTGGATAGCCCAGGCCTTCTGGAAAAGCTGGGCATCGAGAAGAAGCTCGCTGACGAAATCGAAGTCATCGTCGCCACGCGCTTTAAGCCCGAAGATGTAGTCATTGGCGGCACCCTAAAGCTAAAGAGCTTCGAGCCTGACGGCGTGGAAGTTGTGAAGCGCGCGCTCAAGGATACGCTCGCTGTCGACCCGCACGTTTCGCTCACCTATCTCGGAGGCGGCTCCTACAAGCTCGAGGTCCTCGCCCATGCCTACAAGGACGCCGAGAAGATTCTAGAAAACGCGCTCGCGAAGACCCTGGGATTCACCAAGGAAGGGAAAGGCCAGGCGGATTTCGCTAGAAAAGGATGAAGCGCCTCAAGTGGTGCGAGGCCTGCAAGCAATATACCATGAAGGAACAGCACTGTGGTTCTGCGACGAAAACTCCCCACCCTCCCAAATACACTCCTGACGACAAGTACGCGTCGTATCGCAGGCAGGCGAAGAAGGAGGGCATCCTATGAGCTGGACTGTCAAACAGGTGAAGAATCTTGCTCTCAAGAGCTCAACGCTTCTCGTCGGTTTGCCCGGCATCGCGAACGTCGGAAAAGTCGCGGTTGATTTTCTGATTGACGAACTGAAAGCCCAGAAATGTTATGATTTTAGCTCCGATTCGTTTCCCCATTCTGTCTTCATCAACGAGAAAAATCTTATTGAATTGCCAAAGATTGAGTTGTACCATGCCCGCGCGAAGGACAAGGACTTCCTGCTCCTCGGCGGCGACGTGCAGCCGCCGGACGAGCGCGCCTGCTATTCCTTCTGCCGCGAAATCCTTGAAATCTGCCAGAAACAGCACTGCGCTGACATTATCACGCTCGGCGGCATCGGCCTGCAGGAGCCGCCGGAGAAGCCCAAAGTGTACATCTCCGGGAACACGAGAAAATCAATCGAGGCCTACAAGGAAAAGAACATTCACGAGGAGCTCTACGGCGTCGTCGGCCCCATCATCGGCGTCTCTGGCGTTCTGCTCGGCATGGCCCCTAAAGAGACGCGCGCCGTCTGCCTGCTCGCGGAGACCTACGGCCACCCGCTCTATCTCGGCATCAAGGGCGCGAAGGAGCTCGTCAAAGTGCTCAGCAAGCGCTTTGGCTTCAAGGTCAAATTGGAAAAGCTCGAGGAAGAAATCGCCGAGATGGAAAAGGAGCTGCAACGCACAGAACAGTTAGAAAACGTAGTGCAGAAGAAAGGCGAAGTGAATTATATTGGATGAGGTTTAAGAGATCTCCTTCGGGTTGCGAGTTCTGAGTTGTTTCGTCTTTCAAAAGGTTATGGATGCGCACCGCGGTCGGAAAACGGTTCAGGCTGAAGACGTGAAGATGGCGCTACAGGAATTTTCACGCTAAGTCATAAGCTTAGGAGATTAAAGAAAAATAAGATACAACGATTCTATGGGTTATAGATACGGAACTCTTCGACACGCATCGGGGTTCCCTTACTCAGATACTTGGCAAAGAAATCCTTTGCTTCTATAGCCGCCTTGGCGGATCTGGCATTTTCTTCAGGGCAGCACTTGCAAGGTTCGCCCCTTTCCCTTCTCGAACCGGCCAAAAGTCGGTCAATCTCTTTGAAGGTTGAAATTACGGCGTCCAGTGATTGCTGCGCATCATTCTGATGGTCTGATTGGAACGGGCCAATATTGCCATCACCTGCCAGACCATACCCCATAATCCATCCCTTTGGATCCGGATGATAGGCGGAGATTTCAAAGCCTCCTCGCCTTTCGATGCTCAGCCCCACGGTCAAGCCAAGGCCACTCTCAACCAACTGAGGCGCGAAGTGCGCGACCATGTTCATTGTAGACTCAACGCTCTTGGCGATGCTCCCATAATCCACCTTTCCCCTATATGCGTAATCATTCTTGAAACGCTCAATTTCCATTCTCGCGCGCGGCGCTTCCGCTCGCAGCAGCTTCACCGCTTCCTGCGCGGCCTGCCCGTCATATTGCGGCACGAATAGTTTTTGTCCCATTTCTATCACCTCTTTGTTACTATTATGTAGTAATACTATCTATTTAGATAAGAGTGCCCCCCTACAGGACGACTTTAGAATGATTTATATAATTTGAAATTTTTCCCCCGCATATGATGCGATTGCAAGACCTCAGAAGGATAGGATTGACAGAGGGCGAAATCAAAGTCTACGGAGCTTTGCTCGATTTGGGGGAATGCACCAAAACTCGTTTAGCGAAAGAATCCGGAATTGCCCCTTCCAATATCTATGATGTGACGAATCGCTTGCTTGAGAAGGGCGTGATATCGAAAGTAGAAAAGAATGGTGTGGCACACTTCAGCCCCGCGAACCCGAGGAACCTTCTTGATTTCTTGGAAACCAGAGGAAAGGAGATTGAAGAAGAGAAAGACTTCGTAAAGTCTCTGCTTCCCACTCTGCTCCTGAAATTTTCGGAGTCTAGGGAAAAGGTGAATGTGGAGGTATTTCAGGGGTGGAATGGGATGAACACGGTCTTCGCTGACCTGTTGGGTGAATGCGGAAAAGGAGACACCTGTGTCGTCTTCGGCGCTAGCAAAGGCGAGAGCGAAGAGCAAGCTGACCGTTTTTTTCTCAGATATTCAAAACTGAGGGCAGAGAAAGGAATACGCACCCAAATCATCTTCAATGAAGAGCTCAGAAAGAGAAGAAAACGAATTGAGTTTTTCTTGAAATCGAAGAGTTATCAGGTGAGGTTCTTGCAGCAATCAACGCCCGCCGAAATCATGGTGTACAAGAATAAGTCCTGCATCATCATTCTCGCGAAGGAGCCGTTGGTGATACGAGTCACGAGCCAAGAAGTGAGTGAAAGCTTCAGGCAATATTTTGAGACCCTGTGGAACGTTGCGAAGCAGTAGTTCTTCTTTAATCTTAGACTGAAAGAGATTTCGTCGCCTTCCGCATACTCGGCAAGCGAGGCGCCCCTTACTAAGAATTAACCCGTATCGCGCTCGCCCGCTTCTTATCAATCATCAATTTCGCGACAGGAGCCGGCAAGCTTGTGATATCATTCTCCGAGAAAGGCCCGTACGTCTCCAAATTCGGGCCAACGAAGGAGGGAAAAGGAGAGAGGATGCGCACCATCTGCATGCCATTCTCATCGGGAATCCCCTGGACCTGCTTTGCCGCTTGAGGTGTGGAAATAAATCCCTGCGGGACAATCCGTTTCTCCGTGTCCTTCTTCTCAGGAAGCTTCTCGCCCGCCGTATGCCGATAACGCATCAGCAAATTCAAGATTTCTTCAAAGAATTCTTTCTCAGAAGGAAGCAATTTTTTGAAGTCGACGAGCGAAGCGGGTGTCTTGACCTTGTCCAGAGCGAGAAGAACAATCTTGCGTTCTCGCCGCTCATAGAGTTCAGAGACAATCTTGAGAAGGTTCTTCACGGAGATGGCTTTCTTTGTGTGCTCGTCACCTGACAAAGCCCCCGCGGTCTGCTCCTCGGTCGCGACAAACGCCGGCACCATAGAAGAGTATTCATCAGGAAGCTGCTGAAGCTCGGTGCGCGAGCGCTCAAGCCGCAAGAGCTCGAAGAGTGTCTCGTAGCTGATGACTAATTCCCCCATACCCTATCGAATCTGGGGGAGTTTTTAAGATTTTGCCAAGCGAAGAGGTAGTCTTATATAGGTGGAAGACTAAATCTGAAGTATGGCAAAGGAAAAAACCCGTGGAGGCTGGCTCACTTTCTGGCTCTGGGCCATGGTGATTTCAAATGGGCTCACAACTCTAATGTACCTGCTCTTCCCCTCATTGTTTCAGAAGGTGTACCCTGCTGCCTCCAGCGGCGTGTTCATGCTTCTAGGGGGCCTGAGTCTCGTCGGAATTATCTCTGCGCTAGCTCTTCTTCAATGGAAAAAATGGGGGTTCTATGCAAATTGTGGAATCGCGATAGCCGCGTTTTTCATTAATTCCTATCTTGGAATTCCCATCCTGTTCAATATTGCTGGTCTTGTGACCGGGCCGTTAATTCTCTATTTATCCATGCGGTCGAGATGGAACCTATTCGAATAAGAGATTAAGAAGCGTTCCTAATACCCACTTCGCTTACATACTGCCTCGCGAGTGTCTGCATATCCAAAAGAGCGGAAGGCGGCAACGGCTCCATCGTCCGGTACTTCGGGTCAATCGTCGTCTCCATCGGCCTGAACTGCTGTAAAAAATACCGCTTCGCGCCTTTGATGAGCGCGCCAATCTTGAGAATCTCGGCAACGCCAATCGTGTCAGGCACCATCGTGGTGCGGAACTCGTAATCCACGTTCCCTTCGAGAAGGATGCGAATGCTCTCGGCGATGTGCTCGGTCGCTATGGCGACGCCAATCACGCGCTGGTACTCCTCCAAAGGCGCCTTGACGTCCATCGCGACATAATCGACGAGCTTCTTGTCAATCAAGAGCCTCAGCATCTCGGGGTGCGTGCCGTTGGTGTCGAGTTTCACCTTAAATCCTTTGTCCTTGATTTTCGCGCAAAAGGAAGGCAAATCTTCCCAGAGCGTCGGCTCTCCTCCAGTAATACACACCCCCTCCAAAAGCCCCTTGCGGGAGTCGAGAAAGGAAAAGAAGTCTTCTTCGGGAATCGAAGGGAGCTTCCGGGAATTCAGCACCAAGTCCAGGTTATAGCAGTACCCGCACCGAAAGTTGCACCCGCCCAGAAACACCGTGCATGCGATAGTATGCGGATAATCGACGAGCGTCGTCTTCTGCAGTCCTTTGATGGGAATCATGGTGCACGTTCAAAAGGAGGCGTCCGCAACAGCATTGGCGAGGGCGAGGCGGTCTCCGCCGAGTAGGCCGAAGGCCGTCCGAAGCCAATGATGCTGTTGCGGTCCTTTGAAAAGAAGGAATTACACTTTTGCATCATACGTTTTCCTGTCCTTGAATTCCTGCTTCTTTCCCTCGTTCCAGTTCTCAATCGGTCGGAAATAGCCGACAATCCTACTGTACACTTCTGTTTTTTGTCCGCAAATCATGGAGTCACCTCTTGTGATTCAGAGTGGTGGGGGCACGTAGGGTGCTCGCCCGAGATGTAGCCGTGCTCAGGGCAGATGCTAAATGTTGGCGTAATGGTGAAATACGGCAACTTAAAGTTATGAGCGATATTCTTCACCAATTTTGCCGTGAGCTCCCAATCGGAGACGCGCTCCCCCAAAAAGCAATGGAGGACCGTGCCGCCGGTGTAGAGCGCCTGGAGCTCATCCTGGTGCCTCAGAGCTGTGAAGACATCGGGAGTGAAGTCCACGGGCAAGTGCGTCGAGTTCGTGTAATACGGCTTCTGCGGCGTTCCAGCGGTGATAATGTCAGGATACATCTCCCTGTCCTTCTTCGCGAACCGATAGGTTGCGGACTCGCACGGCACCGCCTCTAGGTTGTAGAAATTCCCAGTCTCTTCCTGATAAACTTTCATCCGGTCGCGCATGAAGTTCAGAGTCTCAATCGCCAGCGCCTTCCCTTCAGGCGTATCGATGCCCTTGCCTAGGAAGTTACGGCATGCCTCGTGCATGCCATTAAGCCCAATCGTCGAAAAATGGTTGTGGTAGCTGCCGAGGAACTTGCGCGCGAATGGCATCAGGCCTGCCTTGAGGTTGGTGTCAATAACTCTGCGCTTCACTTCGAGGCTGTCGCGGGCGAGGTCCATCAAGTGGCCGAGCCGCAAAAAGAAGTCGTGCTTGTCCTTCGCGAGATAGCCGAGGCGCGGCATGTTCAGGGTCACAACGCCGATGCTTCCCGTCTGGTCAGCGCTTCCGAAGAGCCCGCCCATCCGATTGCGCAGCTGCTTCAAGTCGAGCTGGAGGCGGCAGCACATGCTCCTGATATCGGAAGGATTCAATGGAGAATTGACGAAGTTCTGGAAATAGGGGGTGCCGTATTTCGCGGTCATCTCGAAGAGCGTTTTGGCATTCTCCGAATCCCAGACAAACTCCTTGGTGATATTGTAGGTTGGGATGGGGTAGAAGAACGTTCTTCCATCCGCGTCGCCTTCCAGCATGAC
>JAUSJW010000096.1 GCA_030647105.1 Nanobdellota archaeon
GAAATGCCCCAGACTCGGATAAACAGATTTCTGCTGCGTCGCCCTCTTTTGCCACCCTCTTCGCGCCCGTCGTGTCCACCAAAGTGCTCACCACCCTTCCAAGGGATTCCATAATTATATATTTTCCTGTTAAAATTATTCTTAAAAGAATTTTAGAGCGGAGAAAAAAGGGGCAATATGAAACGCGTTACTGCAGAATCTTCTTGAGTTCGCCTTTCTGGATAGCCAGCTTAATCTCTCGCGCGATTCTCCGACCAGTTGACATCGGCTCATTGTACTTGAGCCAGGTGTAAGGCGAACCGTTGATATACGGGTTGGTGCCGGCAACAATCCTCGCGGAGATCTCGAAGCAGATGATGTCCAGGTCAGGAGTGATGATACATTCGAGGCAGAACGGCCCGTACAATCCAGGCGGGCAAATCTTCTTGCTCTCTTCAACCACACCACGCCCCATCTTGAAAACCTGCGGCAAAAGAGACTCGCGCACGACCATCGGGATGTTGCCGACGATGACATAGCTCGGGTCGATTTTTGGCAAGGCAATCTGGTCTCTCGCTGAGATTCTTCCTAAGCTGTCGACGTTGCTCTCATAGCGCTTGTCGAAGCCCATGACCTCAACCTCATCCGTCAAAGGCGAATAGAAGTAATGAATGTAGCAGGGCACACCCACGATGTATTCCTGAATGACATAATCCTGGTCTCCCTTGTAGACCTTCATCTTCTCCTTCCAATCCTCATAGGTCTTGGCGATGAAATACCCCTTGCCGCCGCCTGCGCCGTGGAATTTGGTGATGACGGGCCTGTCGATTTCCTTGGGGTCGTCAAAGAGTTTCGGCGTCTTGAGCCCCGCGTTATGGAGCCAGTCACGCTCGATTTTTCGATCCGATTCCCATTCGAGAATCTTCTTGTTGCCGAAGTACGCTACTTTTATGCTCTCGGTCTTCTTCACGCCCATGTAGGCGATGAAAGAAGCGTGCGGCACGATAATCGCGTTCTCCTTGATGAGCTGGTCCTGCAAGGGAAAAAGCTCCTTGTAATCGTTAATGACGAGAATCTTGTCAGCGATGCCGAAGCTTTTGTAGGGCTCCTCGCGGCCTTTCAGGCAGATGCAAATGGTCTCAAAGCCCTCGTCCTTGGCTCCTTTCAGAATTTGCAGTGCGGAGTGAGAACCGATGGTGGCAATCTTGTATTTTTTGTGCTCTGGTGCCATGTCACAAGTGAACGGCTGGAATATAAAAACGTTGCGATTTAAGAAAGAAAAACGGAATGAAAAAGAAAAAAAGTCTGCCAGTTACGGCAGTGGAGTAAGCGCTCGTCCTCTCCTGGTGAGGTTCGCCCTTCGGGAAGGCCGCAGCTTCTCTGCTCCCTTGCCCTTGTTGCGCAACCCTCTTCCGTGGAGGCCCGCTGAAGTGAGGCCACGCGCCGCTCTTCCGCGCTGCGTCGCAATCCAGCTGATTCTCGGGTCAGAAAGAATCTGCGGGTGCGACCTGTCGACGAGGATGACTTCAAACCAGTAATGCCTGCCGTCGCTCCCAACGAGGTACGAGTTCAGAACTTCGCAATTGGAATAGTTCTGTACAGCGCGCTCTTCAGCGACCTGGCGGTAGTTCTTGCTCAGCTCCTTGTCATACGAGCTTGCTCTCGACCTTCTTCCGCCGATTAAGTGGGAAGCGTGCTGGCGCTTGTGCCTGTTGAGGCGCTGCCTGACGACGATATAGCCGGGCTTGGCCTTGAATCCGAGGCTGCGCGCGCGGTCAAGCCGCGTCGGATGCGGAATCTTCAGAGTGACGGGTTCGGTTCTCCACTGGATGAGCCGCTGTTGATAGAAAGGGTTCTCTCGGGGCTTTTTCCAAGCCTCTCTCAGATATTTGTATAATGCCATTGTTCATGCCTCCGTTGTTGTCTTCTTTCAGGCAAATTCAGGCGAGCAAGCCCACATCTTTGCCAATACTAAGAAACCTGAAGTGATTTATAAAGGTTTGTGGAGCCCTCCTTAAAGCGCAGAATCGAAAGAGGTGGGGTTGAAATAGGTTAAGGATATCCTTACATCTCATGCCAAGAATTTTGACGTCGAGGAAACGCGTCCTTTTCTGTAACATGCACCCAATTTAAGTCAGGAGTTACATTCCGGAACCTTAAAGATCCAAGCCGGTGTAAACCTTGCGCGATGACCGCGAGAGGAGGTAGTTCACCGGACTGAGCATACGCGTAAGATAAGAAAACGGTAAAGTGTGTAGCTCCATGCGCTACTCCCGCTTTGCTCTCGACACCGAGAAAGACTCCGTAGCTGGTATTGACCTGCCTCAATTCCGGACCAGTTTCAGGAGGTTGCAAGCTCACATAGGGAGTTACAGCTGCACGCCAAGCATTAAAACTGTCACCATAGCGAGTTATTGTCGCCGCTCCTTCCGGCGCAATACTCGTCGCGAGGGAATCGGGTTGAAACAGATGACTAAGAATCTGAGAACTCAAATCATAGACAACAGCGCCTTCAACAAAAGGAATGCGCCTTTCCCGAACCGCCGCCGAGAATAAAGGAAGCGCGTTTTCGAGCGAAGTATCCAACGATAACCGCTCAATTTCCAATTGGTGGGCGGGATGTTCCACATCACCTGCAAACGTAACATAGACCTCTCTCGCGACGATCGCATTGTGACCATCGGGCCAACCCCCTCCTTTGTAAACGTGAACACGTTGGGGATTAATGGCCGCTACAGCGTCAGCCAAGCTCTTATCGTCGGTATGCACTTGGGTTATGGGAATGATGGGCCGAGACATTAAAGTCACCACTTAGCAGGAAAGGAAGCGTTCCGAATATTTAAACCTAATCTTTAGAAATCCTAAACGTCCATATCCACTTCAATTTCCTTGATGCGCGCCTTCAAATTCTCAATTGTGCGCACGTTCTCCTGCTGCTGCAGAAGCGTACCGCACTCCGGGCATTTGAACTCAAAATCTGTCGCCTGGTCGAAATCGAGGCGGGCGCAGGCCTTGGTGCAGATGAAGAACAGTCCCTTGTTCTGCTCCTCCTTGTCGAGGCGCTCGCGGAGCTTCTCGAGGTTCTGCTTCTGGAACGAGTCAATCAAATCCGCCACGCGGTCCTTGTTGAAAGTCCAATAGCTGATGTACCATCCCTTTTGGCGGTCCTTCTTGCGGATATAAGTCACTAAATGATGAGTATGGAGCTTGTAGAGCGTGTTGCGCACCGTCTGCATGTCGAGTTTCAGCTTCTCCGCGATGAC
>JAUSJW010000103.1 GCA_030647105.1 Nanobdellota archaeon
AGAAGAGAATGTCAAGATAAAGGCCAAGCTCGAAAAGCCCACGGCGAATCAGCTCCCGCTCTGCCAGTTCCCCGGCGGCAAAGTGGTGACGATGTGCGGCTGTGAAAAATTACCAGATAACAGCTACAAGGCGTGCGCTCCTTCGCAATATTGTGTCGAACTGCCCACTAATCGGAAATGCTTTGATGTCAGCGCGCTCGGGGCACAGAAGCTGATAATCGGAACCGCTCAAGTGGTCGCGGGCCAGAATCCAGGAGACAAGCAGAACATCCTCCTCCAGGTAACCCCGCCGGCGGACCTTCCGCTAAAAGACGGCGTGCTCACTCTCGTAGTCGGAACAACCTCATCAGGCTTGAACGTGACTTCGCAGGCGAATGGAGTCTACCAGCTCAAAGCGGGCTATCCTGACGACCCCAGCAAGGCGGTAGGGCAGAATGTGCAAGTGCGGCTCTACGACCGGGTTCTCAAGGACACCACTGCGATTGCGAACCCCACAACCGGATTCTCCCTCCCATGAATGTAGCTGAAGAAGCGGCCAGTCTCTTCCATCGCGCCTGGCGACAGAAGTTGTTTTTCCTCTCTTCCGGCCTGCTCGAAATAGGATTCCTCGCGGCGTTTCTCTCCGTCTTTTTTTGGGCAATGCAGCACGTCTATCTCGCGCTGCGCGACCTCTCGACCATGACCCAGGCGCTTGAGTTCGCGAGCGGCCTCGAAGTCCAGCAATCCGCGTATGAGGCGCTCGCCCAGAGCGCGCAGTTCCACGCGCTCTACCAGCAGCTGCTGTTCTGGGCGGGGATGCTCGCGCTGAGCGTAGGCCTCGTGCTCGTCCTCTTCCAGGTCATCCTTTTCTATTGGAGCGAGCGGATGCTCGGCGAGAAGCCCTCGTTCTGGCCGTTCGCGCGCAGGTGCGCTTTTATCCTGCTTTCAGGATTCCTCAGCGTCGTTGGCGTTCTCGCGCTCACAGTCTTTCTCGCGATTTGGAACTCCTATCTCGTGATTCCGCTCTTTCCACAGCCCCTGCTTGTGGCGCTCGTGAGCCTCACTGCGGTTCTATCTTTTGCGCTCTCCTGGTTCGCCATCGCGAGAATCCCCCAGAAGAAAACGTTTAGAGAAGCTATCAAGCATGCGAAGAACCTGCTCCTTTCTTTCTTGCTCTCGATTGTTCTCCTAGCAATCGGAGCAGTGCTCGCTTACTTGTTCTTTAGAGTCGGGGACGCGATTTTCGCGGCGCTGCAGGGGCTACCCACACTGGCGATGAGGCTCCTCTTCGCTGTGCTCGCGCTCTACTTCACCGCTCTGTTATTAGCTGTAGGAATGTTCCTGACGCTCACGCGGCTTTTCTTGCTTTCGAGGCTGCGGGCTTAGTTTTTTTGGCTGCTTGCTTTGCGCCCGATTGTTTCTGCTCAGACTTGCCGCCTTTGAGATACGTCGGGCCTGAATAGGCTCTTCCAGCGTTGTATCTGCTCTCCTGGGGGGCGCCGCGATATCCGCGAAGGTGTGAGTAGTTCTTGCGCGCTCCAAAGCGGCGTTTCTCAGCGATGGCCTTCACTTGTCTCCAATGCCTGAGAAGCTCGCCTCTTCGTTTCTCGCTGAGGTTTTTCGCGGTTGAAATCTGCGCGATGACCTGAGAAGCATAGCCCGCGACCATCTCCTCAACTTGCTCTTCAGTCTTGTGAGTGTATCTGTCAATTCGTTGAGCCAAGTGAGTGGTCTCGTGGAGGAACAGGTATTCCAGATGGGCGGCTCTGTCTTTGGAGAGTGCCGGGCCATACGTCGCCAGCATGCTCTCTAGATTCTCGTTAACGGACATGACAAACTTGCGGTTGCAGTACTCCTTGACCGCGGCGAACGTTCGTTTTCCCAATCCACCAGCCTGCACATGTGTCACTTCATACGGCTGGTCGAGGCCTTTTCCTTTGAGATAACGCATGAACTGGTAATGCGGCACTCCTGCCTCGATTTCAGGCTGGGTGTTGTCATAGGCTTTCCTGAGCATGTATTCAAGGTTCCAGGCCTGCGACAGGAGCTTTCCGACGTTGGTCAGCTTTCCAGACGTACCCGTAATCGTCAAGTATTCGTCCGACATGAATTCGCCCTGCTTGAGGCGGTACTGGACGGCGTCTGGTTCGTAGGGCCGCTTGAACGAGGTCGCGGGCTGCTCTCCCCTAAGCCACCCTGGATAGTCCTTCGGCCGGTCGCCCGCGTTATCACGGTAGTCTTTGATCTCCCGGCTTGGAAAATGTACCATTTTATCACTTAATAGTGGTCAAAATATATAAATGTTGCGGTTTTGTAAGGGGCGAACCTCAATTTACCGCTGTTTTCGCGCCTTACATTAGGAGGATGGGTCTCAGAGAGGGTACTTCCCGTTCGATAAACCCAGTCCTCCCTTATTGAGCTTCCCGTCCTCCCTTGCCGATAGCGAAAGGTTTAAATCCTACATCCTCAAGAATTGAGCTATGTCAGGCGGACACGGGAAGAAAGCAAGAAATGCAGGGACTACCCTCGATGACATCGTTGGTGGCGTCAAAGAAGGGCACAAACGATTCTTAGAAGACACCAGTCCGGAAAAATTGGACGATTATCAGGCGAATATCATCACTCCCCCTCTCAAGGACTTCTACAACACGCTAGTCGCAGAGATTGAAAAGCGTTTTGAAGATGGCACTAAACATATCACAAAGAAGGATGAAAAAAAGCTCAGAGAAGCTGCAGTTATAGCGTTCAAGGAGTTCTTCAAGAAAGCCCGTCCAGAAACGCTTGAAGCGATTGCAGGTATCAAAGATTTGGATGAACAATATGAAACGCTCTCAAACGCCTACAACTCGATGATCGGGATTCCTGCTCGCACTCAAGGGGGGGATGTCGGCGGCATCGATGATATCTTGAAATCCTATGTGGGCAATAAGAAAATGAAGATTAACGCGATAAAGAATGAATTGTATGCATTAGGGCCGCAGCATGCGCAATTCGCAAGACAACACCTAGAGAGTCTATCTTACACTGTAAATTTAAGCACAAAAAATACCGTCGCTCTTGCGCACTACTTACGAAAAGAAGCGGGAAAAAAAGGTTACGAAGTGGGCGATCATGGTCAATTCATGGCTCAGACCCATCAACAGTTCCCCGGCCTAATTCGCGGTTTGGAAACGGGCAATTTCGGAACCAAAGGTCATGAAGGGTATCATCTCCAAAAGAAGGGAGAGGGCGGAACTATCCACCACATGTCTGACCATCAGCATCGGCATGCAGCATAATTCGTCTCCAGACCTTATCAGTAACCTTTATAAATCGCCCGCATACTCTCCATACTAGGTGAAACATTGGGTCGAATCAAGACACGAAGACAGAAGCGCGCTACCAAGGACATCTTAAGCAAGCACGCTGAGAAGTTCTCCCCGGATTTCGAGCACAACAAGAAGGCTCTCGCGGGCATCGCCTCATTCAGGAGCAAGAAGCTCAGGAATGTTATTGCGGGCTACGCTTCAAGACTGAAGAAAGCGGGCAAGTACTGATTTTTTCTTTTTGTAATCAAAGCAATTCCCGAAGGGCAGATCCATGGGATTCTCTGTTTGTTTTCTCATTGAATCGCCCGTATCCGAAATCTTAAATAGGCAATCCGTTTCTGCGAAGCTATGAAGCGAACTCATCTCGCGGCGCTCGGCCTTCTCCTCCTCTCCTTCCTGGCGTACGCTACCATCCTTAACAACGAATTTGTCTGGGACGATTCTCGGTTTATCCAAAACGCCCCCGAGACAAGAACCTTCTCAAGAGCTACTGAGTCCTTCGGCGAGGATGTCTTCCAGATTTACCGCCCCATCAGAACGCTTGCCTACTTCGCAGCCTACAAACTCTTCGGATTGAATCCCTGGGCGTATCATCTATTCGCCATCCTCTTGCACGCGGGTGTCTGTTTCCTCCTGTATCTGGTCATCAGAAAATTGTTTTCCGAGCCAGCGGCGCTCCTCACCTCCGTTCTGTTCGCCGTCCACCCCAACAACGTCGGCAGGGTAGCGAACGCCACCGCGAGCTTCGACCTTATCGGGATTATTTTTTATCTGCTTGCGTTTTATTCTTACTTAAGATTCAGGGAAGCGAGCGCAAGAAAGTTCCTTCTTCTTTCAATTGGGCTCTTTATCTTAGGGCTGTTTTCATCAGAAGAGGTCTATACGCTGCCTCTCTTGATTCTCGTCTATGAATTCGTGTTTCAGGAGAGAAAAATCACAAGCTACAAAACAAGCGCAATCTATCTCGCGCTCCTCGGAGCCTTCCTCTTCTTGAGAATGGGCATCTTGCACATTGGCGCGCGCATCTCAACCTATGCAGGCGGAAGCGCCTGGGTCACGTTCCTCTCGATGCCCCTCGCGCTCTGGACGTATGCCTCTTTCATCTTCTACCCTATCGGGCTTTCACCTTTCCGGGCGATTCATCTTGTGCAATCCGCAGCGGCCATAGGATTTTGGCTTCCCCTTCTTGGACTCTTTCTTATAGGATATGTAGTCTACAGGTTCAGGAGCAAAAAAGAAGTCCTCTTTTGGGCGGGATGGCTCGGCGTCACGATGCTCCCTTTCCTTAACCTCTCCCCTCTTCCTCAGTTGATGGCAGAGCGCTATTTCTACCTGCCTTCTGTCGCTCTTATCTTTGGAATCTCGTCGCTTCTGCTCGCTCTGAAACCTAAAAAAATCGTGATTCCCATCGTCCTTGTGCTTCTCTTGTCTTTGACGTGGTGGCAAGCTTCCTATTGGCAGAACGATCTCACCTTGATGAGTCGGGGCGTGGAGCTCAATCCGGAGAACTCGCAGGCGCTCAACAATCTCGGCACGTGGTACTTCAATCTCCAGCAGTACGAATCCGCCCACCGGTATTTCCTCGCCTCTGTCAAGGCCGACGAGGAGAACCACCGCGCCTGGGTCAACCTCGGCGTCCTGTATTCCACGACGGGAAATGCCAACCAAAGTGTCCTCGCTTTGGAGCAGGCTATCCGCCTCACGCCCGGCAATTACAACGCCTACGAGAAGCTCGGCATCACCTACATGCGCATGAACGAGACCGAGAAGGCAGAGCAAGCGTTATTGATCTCTATTCAATTAGAGCCGACGTATTATCGTTCGTATGCCACACTGGGTTCTCTCTATGGAAATCTAGGCAAGTACGACCTCGCCCTCCCATACCTCGAGAAATCAATAGCGCTCAACCCGACGTACGCTGAGTCTTATTTCAATCTCGGCATCCTCTATGACCGCGCAGGCCAGTCCGCGAAAGCGCAGGAGTTCTACAGGAAAGCGTACTCCCTGGAGCCGAAGCCATATTACCAACAACGGATAAAGTAGTGTTTAGAGGAGCAGAATTCTTATAAGCGAGACTTGCATCGTAACGGGAAAATGACACTCGACCCTACATCCCAATCAGGTATTGGCCCCGTGGAAATGACCGAAAAGAATCTAAGGCAACTGCAACGCAGAGGCTTGCTCACCGCAACGCTTGATCGTACGGTAGATAATCTTTCTAAGCTTGAATTAGATGGCACAGTTCGAACGGGTCTTCAGGACATTTTCTATGCCCTGCAAGATTTATCAGACCAAGAGTACACCCAAAGACAGATGGACACTATCATGGGCTCATTGGCGGGCGCGGTTACTGCTTATGATGACCCAACAAGGCAAGCGCGGCTTGTTGATGGCATCCATTCGGTTGTCGATTCCGCCAGGGATGTATTAGATGATCCTGCCATTTATGTCAAACTTCCAGAAATAGCGGTATCCTTTGCCGAGTATATGCGGACGCCTACTGACGCGGTTCCGACCGCTCTCGAGGCGCAGCACGAACTTCGAAGGAGAGTCGCTTCAAGAACCACTGACAGTATCGGCGGAATGATGGTGGAGTACGCGCTTGATGGGAAAGTTGCGTCTGACGCACTGCCTCAGATAAGAGAAGTGATTGAAGAGATTGTTGATATTGCCCATACCAACTCAGACCCCAACAGGCGGAAACGTATGGTCGCGGACGCTCTCGAAATGGCCTCGATGTTTGTTCATACAGGGAATCAGCTAGAGGCGTTAGGGGTGCTCAGGGGGTATATGGGTACAAGGTGCCAGGCGTCTGATGGCGTTTTAGATGCAGACTTCTCACATGTTAAGCTTGCGTTGCAGCAACAGCTCACAAGCCCGTTAGGTGAACGGCCAGATAAGTATGTTTTCAGGAATATGCTAAAGGAGCATACCCAGTAGGAACCCTTTTATATTATCCTTTTCTTTCTTCAATTTAAGGGCCCGTAGTTTAGCCTGGATAGAATGGCCGGCTTCGGTTAACGAATAAACGTTAGACGCTACCGGCAGAGGGGGGTTCGAATCCTCCCGGGCTCAGTCCCCTTTTGGGGCCCGCAAGGGCTCATAAAAGGGGGGTTACCGACGAGAAATCGTAGGTAACTTTTATTTTCTTTTAATTTTAGCTTTTTTCTATTTTGTGCCCCTCTTTGTCATACGAACCTTATAACGCTTCTTTCTAAATATCCGTCGAGGTGAAATCATGTATGAACTTGCACCGGATGAACAACCCCTATGGTTTGAGGAAGTCAAGAAAGAAATTCGCAGACAACGACAGCAGAAAGAGGAATGTGAGCAACAGCGCCTCATCCTAGAGGAGCAAGTCGTATGACCCCGGACGAAACGGTCAACCCAGAGTACCCGAAGGAGAAACACACCATGGACGAACTAACACCTACAAAAATCG
>JAUSJW010000110.1 GCA_030647105.1 Nanobdellota archaeon
TATATAAGATTTCCTAGGGGGGTGATGAAGGAAACCTCCCCCCTACTCTCGACAGAAAGATATATAAAAGGCTCCGTCGGGGGTAACGTGTAAAAAGGGGTTGCTTAGTGTAACATTCCGACGTCGATTGCCTGCTTGAACTCTCCTGGGAAGTCTGCAACAAGGTCGGAGGCATCTACACCGTCGTCACCTCGAAAGCAGAGTTGATGAAGCACAGCTTCAAGGAGTACTATCTCGTCGGACCGTACACCTCAAAAGCCGACGACTTCTCCCCAGAAGAGACTCCGGCTCATCTTTTGCCCGCGTTCGAAGCGCTCTCCAAAGAAGGCATCAAATGCCATTTCGGCGTCTGGCGCATCAAGGGAGACCCGCACGCTATTCTCCTTGATTTCTCCGGCATTGTTCCGCGCAAGAACGACCTGAAGAAGCGCTACTGGGAAGCGTACAAGGTTGACAGCCTCCGAACCGGCTGGGATTTTGAAGAGCCGATGCTGTGGAGCACCGCCGCGGGAATGCTCGCCGAAGAAATGGCAAAAACAATTCCCAAGCTCTCGATACACTGCCACGAGTGGATGTCTGGGTTCGCGCTTCTCCATACAAAGCAGGTCAAGGCGCCCGTCGCGACCGTGTTCACGACCCACGCGACGATGCTCGGAAGAGCCATCGCGGGCTCGAACCGAGACCTCTACGCGCTCCTCCCCACCATCAACGCTGACGAGATGGCGTACACGCTCGGCGTAGAATCCAAGCATCAGGTGGAGCGCGCCTGCGCGCAAACAACTGACATTTTCACGACCGTCTCAGAAATCACAGGCATGGAAGCCGAGAAGCTTCTCGGCAGAAAGCCTGAAGTGCTCGTGCACAACGGCCTTGACATCGACAAATTCCCGACGATAGAAGACACCAGCATCCGCCACATCGCCGCGCGGGAATTCATCCGTGAGTTCCTCACGTACCATTTCTTCCCGTATTACCATTTCGAACTCGACCACCATCTCACCTATTTCATTCTCGCTCGCTACGAGTTCCGCAATAAAGGAATTGACCTCTTTATCCAGGCGCTCGGGAAAGTCAACGAGCGCCTCAAGGCCGAGCACTCGAAGCGCACGATTTCCGTGTTTTTCTGGATTCCCGCGCGCAACTCCGGGATCAAGACTGAATTTCTCGAGAACAAAAACTTTTTGCGCCATATCAAGCACCTTGTGGAGGCGGAGAAAGAGGAGATTATCGATCGCATTGTCACGATGATTGTCTCGCAGGAGAAGATGACGGTTCCCGCCATCTTAAGCGAGGAGGCCTATGAGCGCCTGCGCCAGAACGCGCATCATTTCCGGCGCTCGGGCGACCCGCCTTTGTCAACGCATCATATCGACGAGGAGCACGACGACATGGCCGTCGCCTGCAGGCGCTACGGTCTCAACAACCGCGAAGATGACCGCGTGAAAGTGATTCTGTATCCGGTGTATCTGGATGGTTCTGACGGCTTGCTCAACCTCAGTTCTGAAGACGCCTTATCTGGATGCCATCTTGGCGTGTTTCCCAGTTATTACGAGCCCTGGGGCTACACGCCGCTGGAATCCGCTGCGTATGGAGTTCCGGCGGTCACGACCGACATGGCGGGCTTTGGAAGATTCATCGCGCCGCACGCCGACAAGGGAGGCATCTTCATCCTCAAGCGGATGAACCGGCCGAACGAGGAGGCTGTCGAGGACCTCTTCAGGATTCTTTACGATTTCGCGATGCTCGACCACAAGGACCGCGTGCGTAACAAGCAGCAGGCAAAAGAGCTCTCGGCGCTCGCTGACTGGTCAAAGCTGATTCAAAATTACCTGACCGCGCACACGCTCGCGGCAGCAAAGGCGAGAGGAACCCCATGAACAAAGACAAGCAATTCATTTTATGGTTTAATGAGCTCGGCATTGAAGATGTACCTCTCGTCGGCGGAAAAAACGCGAGCCTGGGCGAGATGTACCGCAACCTCACTCCCAAAGGCGTGACTATTCCCAACGGATTCGCAGTTACAGCCTACGCCTATCGCTACCTGCTCGAGAAGACAGGGGCACGCGACCAAATCAAGAGCATTCTCGGTGGTCTTGACGTTCTCGACCTCGACAATCTTTCCGAACGCGGCTCGCGCATTAGGACGCTTATCAAAAATCTCGAGTTTCCGCAGGAACTGCATAAGGCTATCGTTGACGCTTACGTCAAAATGGCCAAGGAGTACGGGTCCAATCCGGATTGCGCTGTCCGCAGTTCCGCGACCGCCGAGGATTTGCCGGACGCGAGCTTCGCCGGCCAGCAGGATACCTATCTCAACATTTCAGGCAATGAGAATTTAATCGACGCCTGTAAGCGCTGCTTCGCATCGCTCTTCACGAATCGGGCGATTGCTTACCGCGTAGAGAAAAAATTCGACCATTTCTCCATCGCCTTGTCTATCGGCGTGCAGAAGATGGTGCGCTCGGATTTGGCGTGCTCGGGAGTCATGTTCTCCATCGACACCGAGTCAGGCTTCAAGGACGCGGTCTTCATCAACGCGGCGTACGGCCTTGGCGAGAACGTCGTGCAGGGCAGCGTCAACCCAGACGAGTATTATATCTTCAAGCCCACGCTTAGAAAAGGATTCAGACCGATTATCAAAAAACAGCTCGGCGACAAGCAGCTGCGTATGCAGTACACCAAGGACCACAAGCATCCGGTGCGCAACGTGCGCGTGGCCCTCGAGGACCAGAAGCGCTTCGTTCTTTCGGAAGATGAGATTATCTCTCTCGCGAAAATGGCCTGCACTATCGAAGACCATTACACTCAGAAGCGCGGGAAAACAACGCCGATGGACATGGAGTGGGCCAAGGACGGAACGACCGGCAAGCTCTTCATCGTGCAGGCCCGTCCTGAAACGGTGCAGAGCCAGAAAGACCACAGCAAGCTCATCACCTACATACTCCAGGAGAAAGGCAAGGTGCTGGTCACTGGAAATTCTGTCGGCGAGCGTATCGGGCAGGGAAAGGCGCACATTATCAAGAGCTCTGAGCAAATTAAAGAGTTTAGGAAAGGCGAAGTGCTCGTCACCGAGATGACAGACCCAGATTGGGTGCCAATTATGAAACTCGCGGGTGGAATTGTGACCAATCGTGGCGGCAGAACATGCTTTGGCGCAGACACCAAGATCCTTACAAATGAGGGATTCAAGACGATGGAACAGGTCTATGAAACGGGGCATGAGGGCCTCTTGACCTTGTCCTTCAACAAACAAACAAAGAAGACGGAATGGAAGCCGATTATCGCTTCCATGAAGCGGCAATCTCAGAAAATCAAGGTCAGTGTATCACATAAAGGACTCGTGCTTGACAACACGCTTGAAGTTACGCCGAACCATAGGATGGTGAATATCCGCAGCGGAAAGCTTGTAGACACAGAGCTGCAAGAGATGATTGCAAATCAGGAGATGCTCTGCGTAGCCCAAAGAATTCCCCCTCTGGAAATCGCGTCTGAGAAGGACCTCAAGCTTGCCTACTTACTAGGCGGCATCATGACTGATGGTTCCGTTTACACTGCCAGAACGCACGGAGAAGTGCAATTTATCCAGAAACGCGTTCCGGAAAAGGAACAGTTCATCGCCAAGATGCAGGAATGCATGACAGATGTCTACAAAAAATCGTTTAGGGCATGCGAAAAGGCAGTCTCTTCGGGCATGATTCGCGGAAAAGAAGCGATAGGCCAAGCCACGGCGTTTCGGCTGTACTCGAAGCAGATTGCGTATGAGGTGGCTGAACAGGAGCAGACAATCGTCACCACTCTTTTGCAGGGCAGCGAGGAACTGTGCTGCCATTTTCTTGCAGGAGTCATCGACGGTGATGGTTCCTTCTATAATAACAGAATTCAGATTTATGTCTCTGAGCAGAACCTTCTTGAAGGTGTTGTCGTCGCCTGCCTGAAATTAGGCATTATGCCACAGGTGACGCGCAATCGGACTATCTTCAATGTCCAGATTGTGGAGAAGCTCAAAACGCTTCTGTCGTATACCCGGCGAGTCAAAGGGACGGTTCGTGAAAGGACAGTCAAGACTCGCTTCTTTGCTGCGCGCCAGCTTTTCGATGAGGGGGTTATCGGCAACGAGAAGACAAGGAGAGACAAGAATCTCTATATCTCTGAAGAGGTCCTTAGGGAAGCAGGAAAGATGAACGACTTGCTCGAGAGTGACTTGAGGATGCAGAGAGTGATTCCAACCGGGCAGGAAGACTTTGGAGACGTCTACAACATCACCGTCGCTGACAACCATACGTATGTTGTCTTCACCGAACGGCTCTCGCCCGTTGTCGTGAATAACTGTCACGCCTCGATCGTCAGCCGTGAACTCGGCATCCCTTGCATCGTCGGAACACTGAACGCGACAGAGGTGTTGCACACAGGAAAGGAAGTTACCGTTGACTGCACGCGCGGCTCGACAGGATATATCTACGAGGGTATCCTCAAATACCTCAAGAAGGAGACCGACCTTAAGACCATTCCCCGCACCCGGACAAAAATCATGATGAATCTCGGCTCTCCCGAGCAAGCCTTCGACCAGAGCTTTTTGCCCAACGATGGTGTCGGCCTCGCGCGGGAAGAGTTCATCATCAACAATTACATCAAGGTTCACCCCCTGGCCCTGCTCCATTACAAGACGCTCAAGGACGAGAACGCGAAGAAAGTCATCGCCGAACTGACCTACTCCTGGAAGGACAAGGCGCAGTATTTTGTCGACCGGCTCGCGGAGGGCATTGGAATGATCGCCGCGGCGTTCTATCCCAAACCCGTGATTGTCAGATTGTCTGACTTCAAGTCGAACGAGTACGCGAATCTCATTGGTGGCCAGGAATTCGAGCCCAAAGAAGACAATCCTATGATTGGCTGGCGCGGCGCTTCCCGGTATTACTCCGAGCAGTACCGCGAAGCCTTCGGCCTCGAATGCAAGGCGTTCCTCAAGGCGCGCAACGAGATGGGACTCACAAATATCGAAGTCATGATTCCGGTTTTGCGCACGGTCGAGGAGGCCAAGCGTGTCATCGAAACCATGGCGAAATACGGATTGAAACGCGGCGAAAACGGGCTCAAGGTGATTGGAATGTGCGAGGTGCCATCCAACGTGATTCTCGCCGAGGATTTCCTCGAGATTCTCGACGGTTTTAGCATCGGTTCGAATGATTTGACCCAATTGACTCTCGGCGTTGACAGGGACTCGGAGCTTGTCAGCCATGTCTATGACGAGCGCAATCTGGCCGTGAAAAAACTGGTGCAGCACGTCATCGGCGTCTGCAACAAGAAAGGCAAATACATTGGCATCTGCGGCCAGGCTCCTTCGGATTACCCAGAGTTTGCGGAGTTCGTTGTGCGCGCGGGCATCCAGACGATATCGCTTAACCCGGACACGATTGTGAAGACGACGCTCGCTATTGCTGAATTAGAAAAGACGCTCACGCCAGGAGCTGCGCCGCAGTTCCTATGGCAAGAAGCGCCAGCGCCGGCCAGGCGCGAAACGGCAATCCCAAAGAAAAGTCCTCAGCGCCCGAGCACAGCCCATAAGCGAAAGCGAGGATAAACGCCGCGATGTTCGGGGCGGGGGCGAACGTGAGCCCGAAATAGACGGCAGCGACAAGGGCGCTGTGATTTCTCACGTAGAGCCACAGGAACAAGAGCGAGCCTGCAAGGAGCCACAAGCTGAAATCTTGGTAGATTGTCGTGATGATAGCACCGACAAACAAGAGCAGGGCTAAGGCGTGAAAATAAGGTAGCCCTACTTTTTCTTCGGGAACCTTCTTTAGAGTGTAATACCCCATAGGAAATCCCAAAGAAAGAAGGATGAGCGACGCGAAGACCTGTAAAAATTCCATAGAACAGTTTGCTTCCTCTTCCCTTTAAAACTTTGCGATTCTGCGCTTGTGGCGCGGCTCTTCTGAGAACGGAGTTTCGAGCCAGTCAGAAATCAAGGAGAGGGTTTTGTGGCTGTCAGCGAACCTCGCACCGATGGAGAGGATGTTCGCGTCGTTGTGCTCTCTTGAAAGTTTCACGATTTCTTCCGGTCCGCCATAATAGACCGCCGCGCGCACGTTCTTGTGGCGGTTCGCGACCATCGCTTCGCCCTGGCCTGAGCCACCGAAGATGATAGCGCGGTCTTTCGGGCTTTTGGAGATTGCTTTCGCGGCTTTCGCGATGAAATCGGGATAATCGTCTTCTTTGTCATACTCCTCGGCGCCGCAGTCGATGACGTCGAGGTGCAGTTCAGTGAGGTATTTTCTTACGCGCTCTTTCAATTCGAAGCCAGCGTGGTCGGTCGCGAGGTAGACTCTCATGGCTTTCTTCATGCAGAGGTGTTATTTAAAGATTTCCGGAGAAAAGCATTTAAAACCGAAAAAATCCCTTCAGGACATGATTATCGGCCTCACGGGGACTATGGCGGCGGGAAAGACAACAGTCGCTCGCATGCTTGTTGACGAAGGGTTCACGCACCTCACCTATTCAGATATTCTCAGAAAGGTCGCGAAGGAGAAAGGGATTGAGCCTACAAGAGAGGCGCTCCAGAAGCTGGGGACTACTCTCAAAAACGAGCAGGGGCCGGCGGTGCTTTCGAAAATGCTCCTCGCGCGGGACCATGAGGACATTGTCGCCGATGGCATCCGCACCTTGCCTGAAATCGAGGAGCTCAAGCTCCACGGCGCCGTGATTTGGGCGGTCGTCGCGAGCGCAGAGACGCGCTTTTCGAGGCTCAAATCGCGCGGCCGTTCTGGAGACCCGCAGACGCTCGAAGAGTTCAAGAAGCTCGACGAGATTGAGAATTCTGGCTCAACTTCTGGGCAGGATATCAACGCGTGCGTCGCTGCGGCTGACGCCACGCTTGAGAACGAGGAGACGCTCGAAGCGCTTGAGGAGCAGGTCCAAACCGAGCTTGCGGCTCTTGCCGAAGAAGATTCGGAAGAAGCTCCTTAAGAAATCAGTAGTGTGTAAAGAGCGCTTCCGCGCGCTTTCTCTCGTTGTAGAGGTCATGGATTTCCTGGTGGACACTGCCCTTTTCCCGGGGAGAGAGCCTCAGATAGAGCCGCATGATATCCTCGTAAACCATCTTGACGCGGACCAGATTGAGACGCATCATCTCCTCGCGCGCTGTGCCGATAAGGTCCATAATCTCCTCAACCTCTCTTGAAAGGAATTGTGTTTTGGTGTAGTGCTCTTTCTGGAGCGCTATGGGGTAGACAGACTCGCGCTTGACTTGCTTGAGCGCCCGGTGAATGTCATGGAGATGGGCGCGTTCCTGCTTGAGAATCTCTCTTGACCGCTCGTCGACAGTTCTCGCGGCTTCCTGGCGGATGCGCTCGCGCTCCATCTTGATTTTCATCTCCTGTGCTGGAGGCATCCGGTCCTGGGAGATAAAGGAAGGAAGCTGGCGCGCTTCCTCATGGATGCGGCGCTCTTCCTG
>JAUSJW010000111.1 GCA_030647105.1 Nanobdellota archaeon
GATAGTTGTCTTTTGGATGACCCACTTGCCGTCTTCGCTCTTGCTGACGGTTGCTTCGATGATGGGCATCTTGTTGAGCTGCTCAATCTTTGTAGGTGACAGGTCTTCCATCGTTCCTGCGGGTTTGGTGCTCATAGGACAGCCTCCTCGGGCACCAGCTCTTGCTGGTGCTCACCAATCTTCTTTCGTTGCCTTAACGCTTCTTCCTTAACCATTCTAAACCACTTTGGTTCCTCAAACATTTTGGATTCCATTCGGAATCACCCCCGACTTTCTTCGGTCAGAAAATGGATATAAGGTTTGTATCGCGGTTGATAGACAAGTGTGGGAAAACGGTGTAATCTTGTGAGATATGAAGGCGTAGAACTATCCTAAAATCATAGTTTATTCGAGGTAAGAAAGAGAAAAATAAGGGAAGATTTTTCCCCTGCAATACTACAAAAACTATTACTGGACTGGCCGGGATTTGAACCCGGGGCCTTCCCGTTGCGAACGGGACGCGATACCGAGCTTCGCCACCAGCCCAAATACTTCTCGGTTGTAATGAATTGCTCTCTCTGCCGGGCCTGACCAGTGTCCTCAGTTGCCTGTGGAGCTAGTCATGCCCAATGGGCCTGACCGGAATCGAACCGGTGACCTTTGCCATTCTGAGCGTCGCGAAGAACCTAGGAAGGCTCGCCTGACGCGTGTGAGGGCAACGTTCTAGCCGCTGAACTACAGGCCCAGGAGTCTCTGGGAACAGGGGCTTTTTATATGGCTTTCGGATTGCGCCTTCTAGACCGCAACGCATTATGCCTTAATTATCACTACCGATAAGTTTAAAGCAGCATACGGCCGTCTTTCAAATAGCCTGAACAGAATCTGCGTCTTGAGGCGAGGGCTCGACTTCCTCTTTGGTTGCTCTCTCCCCTCGGGAGCTGATCTTGAGTTCGTATTCAAATTCAATCAAATCAAAACGCTCCTCGTCTTCAGGGCAGACAAACGTGACGGCGCGCCCTTTATGCTCAAGCCTCCCGCTCCTTCCAATCCGATGCACGTAGAACTCTGCTCGCGTGGGCACGTCATAATTCACAATAAGGTCCACGTGTCCAATCTGCAAGCCCCTCGCGGCGACGTCTGTCGCGACAAGGACAGGAATCTTCCCGTCCTTGAAGAGGTTAAGGCAGTTCAAGCGGTCCATTTGGCGCATGTCGCTGTTGAGGGGCATCGCCTTAATCCCCTTGGAGTTGATGAATTGTGAGACCATATGAGTCTTTATCTTGGTGTTGCAGAACACCATCGCGCACCTGAACCGCTTTTCCGAGAAGACTGTGAACAGGAGGTCGTTTTTATCCTTTATTTTGCAGTAGATTTTTTCCTGGACAATCTGCTTGGGAATCTGTTCACCGACTTTCAAAAGTTCATAGTGGTTAATCTCTTCACTAATAAACGCCTCAACCTTGGGGGTAATCGTGGCGCTCGCGAGAATGATTTGCGCGTTTTTGCCGACTCGCGTTCGCATATAGGCGCATTCGTCATAGAACCCCAAATCGAACATTTGGTCACTCTCGTCATAGACCAAGGTGAGAGCGTCTCCGACTTTCACGCGCTTCGCGTTCACATGCTCAATGAGCCTTCCCGGGGTTCCGACAATCACCTGATTTTTTCTGTCTGTTGTTTTATAATCGCCTTTGATATCCCTTCCGCCGTAAAGCGTACCGACCTTCATCCCTAATGGCCCGCAAATCGTCTCGATTTCTTTTCCGACTTGAACGCACAGCTCCCTCGTCGGAACCAGCACTACCAGTTGCGCTCCCTTCTTCTTATCGAGCTTTCCAAGGCAGCCTAGCGTGTACGCGAGTGTTTTTCCGCTGCCCGTTCTAGACGTGAAAACCACATTGTTTCCCTGAAGGGTGAGCGGGATAATTTTTTCCTGCACTTCCAAGGCTTCGCGATACTTTAATCGATTGAGAACATCAAGAATCTCTTTTTTTAATCCTAAACTTGCAAAACTCGCCATGCTAAGAAAGAGCCATTCGGATGTTATAAAGATATGCCCCGCGTCGGGTTAAGAAAACAAGTTACCCCCACGCAGACTTGAAAAATGGACCGGGCGGGATTTGAACCCACAGCCTCACCGCTGCCAGCGGTGCGTTATAACCAGGTTTAACTACCGGCCCCTAGTATTTGAGCCTTGAAAGGTTTGACTTTATTTATAAATCTATAGGCGCTAGATTTCCAGATGTTGACTGTATAAATCGTCTTCCATACCTTACGTAATCGAGTATAGACTCTATGCTCAATCCCCAGTTCAGTCAAGAATATGCTAATCTGAGAAGCTAACTCTTTGGATGTTGTTGTGTAGAACAGCCGCACGCGTTTTTCATGAGGCACACAAAACAAACAGCCATCGGTATCAAACATGCCTCTTAAGAATCCTATCTTAAATTCAGGAGTTGTCTTATCCTCCTTAACCCTAACTGTATCATGTTTACTTGGTCGTTCGTAATCAAGAAACGCATCAAAGAAATAAAATATCTCCCGATGATACATGCGGATTCTCAATTTTGTCAGTGATTCCTGCTTCAGTCTGAATCTCTTCTGGAAGAACTTTTCATAAGCCTCTTTTACGTAGTATGCATACTGCTCGTTGACTTTCCCAAAGTGGATATTTGTCTCATAATGGCCACTCTTCGGTTCGTAGTATTGACTTCCATCACCTGCGAAAATCCCAACTACCTCTCCGCACACTTCCGTCGGCGTAAAATCTATCTTAGGGGGCAGAGGCGGAACACTCTTTATTCCGGCATATTTGAGTACTGTATTTTTTGCCAGATGGAACTCTCGGATAATTTGATTTCTTGAACTTCCTTTTGAAAGAGCGTCTTTAATCATCATCCGTATTTCTTGAGACACGGTCATCGTACCTAGGGGAGAAGACTCACATTTAAAAGTCTCGCGCGCGGAAGAATGTCCAGTGCTAGGCAGATTACAAGAACGCAACTACCACTTTATCGGCTGCATCTCTTTCGCGATTTGCTCAACATACTCCAGCTTGTCTTGAGAATCGCAATAGACCGTAAAAAGCGCGTCGCCCTGTTTCACGCTGTCACCGAGATGCTTGTGCAGGTAGAGCCCGGCGCCTTTATTCTTAGGCGCTCCGGCAATGCGCGCGAGCTTCGCTATCATAAGGTTATCGATGGCCTTGACCTTGCCGGGCCTGAGCGCCTTCACGACATAGCGGTTCTTTGCGAGGAGAATCTGTTCAGGAGTGATATCGGGGTTGCCGCCCTGGAGAGCGATAATCTGTCGCATCTTCGCGTACGCCTTGCCGGAGCGAAGTATCTCTTCTGCCCTGCGCTGGCCGTCCTTGGCGCCCGCGAGCGTAAAGAGCTGCGCGGCGAGCATGAGCGATTTTTTCTCAAGGTCTTTCGGCCTGCCCGCGTCCTGGCGGAGCACCTGCAGCACTTCCCGAGCTTCAAGCGCGGGGCCAATCCCATTGCCGATGGGTTGCCTGCCGTCGGTCAGAACCACCCGCACGTTCATTCCGAGGCGTTTGCCGATATGCTTGAACTTCCTTCCCAGCTCGAGCGCGTGCTCGCGGTGGGTAATCTTGGTATGCGGCCCGATAGGGATATCAATTAGCACATGTGTCGCCCGCACTGAGTACTTCTTCGCGAGGATGCTCGCGAGCAACTGTGACTCGGCGTCAATCATGAGCGTCTTCTCAACGGTGATAATACGGTCGTCCGCCGGAGCGAGATTGAGCGCGCCGCCCCAGACCATGCACGCGTTGGTCTCTTCCACGACCTGTTTCATCTTATCCAAAGAGAGCACAACAGTGGTGAGAACTTCCATCGTGTCGGCAGTGCCCGCGGGAGAGGTGATAGCCCTGCTGCTGGTCTTGGGCATCGTGTAGCCGGCGGCGGCGAGGATAGGGACGACGATGGGTGTTGTGCGATTGCCTGGAATGCCACCAATGCAATGTTTGTCCAGGATCGGTTTGCGTCTGAGGTTGAGGCGCTCTCCCTGCTCGGCCATGGCTTCCGTGAGCCAGACTGTCTCATCCAGGCTATTATGGTGCGCGTAGGAGGCGGCGACGAAGAACGTAATCTCAACATCGCTCAGTTTGTTATGTACAATATCCCAGACGAGCTGCTTGAGCTCTTTTTTGTTGAGGTGCCCGCCATCCAGCTTCTTTTTGATGACGTCGAGAGAAAGAGGTTTCCTGGCAAGCTTGATTTCCACTTCCTGGCCTTCCTGAAGCGAAATGAGGCGGGCAGCCTCCTCGAACAGCCCGATCATCCCTTGGGGGATTTCAGCGCCCGAATCAATGACGACTGTCTCGGCGGTTCCATTAAACAAAATCTTGATGC
>JAUSJW010000112.1 GCA_030647105.1 Nanobdellota archaeon
TAAACTGAAATTTGGCGATGTTATAGAAATCGTCGCGGACAAGTAATTCTTGCCGGGCGGCTTTAGCCGTCCACTTTCGCCAGGCCTTTTGAAAAGGCTGTTTGAGATCGTCGCGGACAAGTAACTCTTATAGCAAAGAACATTAATAATTGGACTGTTCTTTGCTTATTACGAAAGAACAATTTTTGTACAATTATTTTTGTTCTTGAGTCTAGTTTATCTCATGAATAACTTCGAAGGGCTTGGGGGACAAGGGAGATTGCGGACACCGGTTCATTCCAAAGTGGAAGATACTATAAGCGAGGTTATCTCCAAGGCTTTCAAAAGCTTTTGTTTGCGAAGAGTAGAGGTTAATCCCTTCTATTTTCGCGCTAAACGCTCGCTCAGGAAGTGCTATTTCACGTTTAGTCAGATGTAACCCGTCATACCGTTCAGCAAGCAGAGTATCCAGTGTTATGTCACCGTCACCGAACCTTGTGTAGGTGTACGGCAAATCCTCATAGAAATAACCATGCGCGTTAGTATGGCTGGTAGTCGTTATAGCACGCACAAAAGATTGAGACACCAAGAGATGGTCAGCATGGGTGACTTTGTCGCCAAAATAAGCGGGGCCAATAACAACCACAGGAGCGCCGTTTACTGAATCAATAATCTGAGTGATATCCCCTGTTATTGAGTTGATAAGGGAAGTGTTGTCTGAATCTGACCTTGTTTCATACTGATTATCCACATACCCCAGATTGATAGCGCGGGCTCCGAGCAGATTCGCGGCGTTGGCATTTTCTTGTTTGCGGGTTTCGTTCGCTTCAGTGCTATTATTAAATCCTGACCGCACATCCCAGTTTGTCAGGTAGTGCACGGTGGTCGGCGGCGCGGCGAAAAACGTGACGATGTATTTTGGCCCGTCAAATGCGGAGATGATGCCACCGACAGATAACACCGCGTCATCAAAATGAGGCGATAACACGATAAGCGTAGTTTCTTGTACTTCGGGGGTTGCGGCCTCCTTTTGAGAATATTCGGGCATCCCCGCTCCTTGAGTAGCGCATCCGCCAAGCGCTAGAAGTAGTCCATTCCTCACGATTCTAGCTAACTTGTTACCCATGTTGGTTAGGAGGGGACCATAGCTTATAAACGCGTGTTATAAACACCGCGGAATGGCCTCTTCTCGTGGAGTTTTGGCATCGCTCATTTTTTCAATTCATATCCGTTTTACGATTTCATAGAGTATGCTTACCTGGCGTTCTACCGATTGCTCATCAGGATGGAATGTTCCATGAAGAGCGCCAGCATCGTTCCCTCCAGAAGTAAAGAAGTGCAGGATGCGCTCTGCGCCCGGAGGGTAAAGCGAAGGGTCAGCCCAGGGCAAAGAGATAGGCCCGGCCCACGCCGTTTCATCTCTAAACTTTGCAGCTTCCGGTTTGACCGTTAATCCGAGCGCTGCTGCGGATTCGCGCGCAATCCTCACAAGGCCGCTGTCGTTGACAACAGGAGGCGCTTCAAGCTCAATGGTGGCGTCATGCGTTTCCATGAACTTGTGAAACATTCCTAACGCATATTCTCCAACAATGCGGCTGATGCCTGTCACGGTAGCATGCTCTGCCAAGCTATTTAATTCGCAAGGGGAGGTTTCAACCCTGCTCGCTTCGACGTGCCCATAGCTTCCGTCCGGCAGCCACGCGAACATTCTTTTGAGGAGCATCAAATCATTACGGAAGTCAAGTTCAGCATTCAGGGGATTTTTTCCCTGCCAAGGGAGCGCTGCGTGCGCCGAAACGCCCTCACTCTTGTACGTAAACCGGTATGCCGCCGCCGTTCCAAACCCTTCGCTGATGCGCGCTTCTCCGTCTTTAAGGGACGTGTCGATATGGCACGACACAATGGCTGGAGCGTCATGATAAATCCCCTTTGCTCGCAAATATTGCCCGCCTCCGAACCCCTTCGGATGAACATACCCATCGTGCGCGTTGCCAGGGCCTTCCTCGGCGGGCTGGAAGATGAAGCCGACATCTTCGATTCCATTTTCCTTCAGGCGCCGAGCGAGTGTGAGCATGCTCGCCATGTTCACCGCATGCCCGCAATGATGGCCATAGAAACCACTGCCTAGCGAGATAGCGTCGAGGTCGCAGCGGAGGTAGACTTTCGGAGAGTCTTTTCCAGCCATAACCAGTTCTGTTTCATGTGGTTTTTGCCCTGAGCGCGCGTCAAGCCGGAATCCAAGAGACAGCATCGCGTCTCCGATAAAACTTGCAGTGCCATACTCTCTATAAGAGGGTTCAGCGAGCCTTTGCAGAACTTCAACGATATTCTGCGGGTGAACGGGCATCGCGTCTGAAAGCTCTTTCCGCCACGGTTCTTGGGTGGAGACGCGTTCACGTTGCACCTCGGCCCACAACTCATGCTTCTCTTCAACTGCAGTCGTATAGGGAAACGAATACTGAATCGCGAATACGCGACTCGCGTGGACGGGTGCGGGATGTTCCTTGTTCATTCTCACTAGGTAGTAAACGAGAACCTAAGAATCTTTATAGTCACAAAAGTGATTACAAAAGAAACCTTTTTATATCTCCCTTTCCTTTTTAGATAGGTAAACTCGATTCGATACTAAAAGAGTAGTCACAAAAGTGATTATAAAAGAAACCCTTTTATATCCGCGAGCTATTTGAGCCTGCAATGGACACCTCCATCCTTGAAGACCTCGGCCTCACAGGCGCGGAAATCAAGGTCTTCCTCGCGCTTTTAGAGCTGGGTTCGACGAACGCCGGAAGCGTAGTCGAGAAATCAGGCCTGCAGAACGCCGTTGTGCACCGCGCCTTCCACTCGCTCGCCGAAAAGGGCCTGGTGAGCTCGATTCTGGAGGGGAAAATCAGGCGCTACAGCGCCGCGAATCCCTCCCACCTTCTTGAGTTTGTCGACGAGAAAAAATCGCGGCTTCAGACCTTGCTCCCGGAATTGGAACTCAAGCGAAAAATGGCGAAAACAGCCCCCCAAGCCACGCTGTTCCAGGGCGTTCGCGGCACCAAGGAACTCTTGTACAGCCTGCTTGAGACAGGGGGAAAAGAATATGCCTCGTATGGCGGCCCCATACAATCAAATGAGGCGCTAGGCGAATATTTCTGGGAATCGTTCCATAATCGAAGAATCAAGAAAGGAGTAACAGCGAAACTGCTCTTCCACACTTCATTGAATTCTTGGGGGGTCCAGCTGAGCAAGAAAAAGAAAACCCAGGTCCGCCTCACTTCTCAAGCGCTGGAAGGCCTCACGGAAACGATTATTTGCGGCAATCGGGTCGGGATTGTTCTTTGGATGGAAAAGCCGTATGGATTTCTCATGGAAGATAAGGCAGTCGCGGACTCGTATCGCAAATTCTTCGATGTGCTCTGGAATTCAGCGCCCGAGACGCGGTCCTTGAAGGAGGAAAAATGGTAAGGAAGAATGTAGTTAAGAGGCGCTCTCGTATGGGCAATGTCCGCGCGCAGGTGAGCGCCTTCCTTATCATCTCGATTCTGGCCGCAGCCATCATCGCCGGAGCGTACCTCCTCCGTGACTCCTCGTCTACAAACCAAGGCGAAACAGTTAGCGACACAGCCCTCTCTGAACAGTTTGAGCGCCTGCCCATTCGCAACGCCATCGAAGCATGCGTCGATAAAACCGCGATGGACGGCATCGCGCTCCTAGGGGCGCAAGGCGGATACCTCCAGCTTGAGCCGATTTTGAGCGCTTATCAGACCGCGTATTGGTATCTCGACCAGGTCAATGTCCAGCCGACTCTTGAAGAGATGCGGCTCAGGCTAGAATCGTATCTGAACACACATCTTCCTTCCTGCGTCGATTTCAGCTCGTTCAGGGCGCAGGGATTTGGCATCGTCTCCGGCGCGGTTCAGAGCGCGGTCTCGTTCAACAAGGAAGATGTCACCGTGGGCATTGTCTATCCTGTCCAGGTGGAAAACAATGTTCAACTGAGCCGCGAGGAGCGCTTCACCTCGACGCTCGACGTGCGCTTCAGAAGGATATTCGAAGCCGCCTCGACGCTGGTCAACATTCAGCTTGATCCTCGCTTTGACTTCACGCGGCCGCTCGCCCTGGCTCCACTCGGTAAATTCCAGGTGGATGTGCGTCCCGAAACTGACACGCTAGTCTATACCTTAACAGACCCCCAACCGACAAGATGGGGGACCCATATGCAAATGCGCTTTGCCAGTCGATTTCAGAAATCTGAACTCGACAGGAGCCTGCGGCTCCACCCGGGAAGCAATACCCAGCAGTTGTTTTTCCCCCTCACGCTCTATTCTGTTGACCGGCTCGCGGAATTACACCTCTTGCCTGGAACGACGGTCTCCCTCAATTCAGGGCCCGTGCAAACACTGACCGTCGAACGGCAAGACCTCACAGAGATTACCAGACCCAATACTCCCTTCATCGAGCACGCCGACGATTCTGTCACGTATGGCGACCTCACCTGGCAGCTTACCTACCCACAATATAGTTTTGGTCCCGCGGGGACGCGTTTTAACCAGCCAGAGAATCTGCGTATCTATTGGGACGAGGAAAAGACGCCTCATGTTGGAAATATGGGCTTGTTATACCAGTCGGGCGATGTCCTGCGCCCGATTCCCTGCAAGGTGAACTATCAGGAGTACTATGTGGAGGCGCAAATTATCGGGTTTAGCGAATATGTCCCCATAGATTGCGGGGTGCTGGGGCCCAAAGCGGTGAGCGCAAAGGCTGAGAACAAGCCCAGTGTCCCTCTCTGTCTCGTTCTTTCTACCTTGGCTATAGTCTCAACGGTGCTGGATTTTATCACTTTTGGTCTCATCGACCCTGATTTTCCGGCGAAGCTTGCCGGGTATCGCAGCGAAGAGAACTGCATCAACTTCGTCCCGGCTTGCGACCAGACAGTCAGTGTGTATGGAGACGAAAAAGACGGTGATGGTTCCTGCTCCCTCAAAGAAGGGGCTAACAATGTGAACGGGGGGAATGAAATCAAATTTTGCGCCAAGATCAAGAAGTGTGACAGGATGAGCCGCCTCCTCTGCAAGAAATGCAGTATGGAATGCTCGACGAGTTACGTATGAAGACTGCAATCATGATTGGTTTAGGGGTGGTGCTCTTGGCGATAGCGCTGCTGAAGCCCTCAACCACTGGATTTGCCAGTGTCGACCCGGTAGGATGCTGTGCCACTGTCTGCCAGCAGACCCCCTCTTTGGGCTGTCCCGACGGGTTTTACGCGGGCAGGGACTGCAAGGAAGTGGCGGCGTGCGAAGTCGGATGCTGCATAGACCGCGAAGGGTATTGTTTGGGCAACTACTTGAGATCAAATTGCGCGAAGGCGGAAGGGGAGTTCATCTTGATTTCTGAATGTAAAGAGACCTTAGTCTGCCTCCAAGAAAAAGACGCCGCCTCTTTGCAAGGCCCCACAGGATACGTCGCTAAGTACCGCTCCTCTGACAAAGGCGCGGGTTTCACCTGGCCCAGCGCGGGGAAACGAGGGGACAGCGTCCTCATCGGGATGCAGGACTTCGGCACCGCGCAACAGGTCGAGGCAGAACTCTCCATAGGGGCCTACCAAGAACGATTTGCGCTCTATGACGACGGCTCGCATGGGGATGGAGAGCCTCAAGACCAGCTCTGGGCGGCAGTCTGGCAGAGCGCAAGGGCGCCAGCACTGAGCGGGATATCGCCTGTGCAAATCAGCTTTCGAGTTGATGGCGAGCCCGGCAGTTCGGCGGTCTTTTTCCTCTCTTCAACTGATTGCGTTCCCTATCGCATGCCCTGGTCTGACCCGGGAGCGAGGAAAGATATTGTCCTTGTCGACGCTATCAACACTCCGCACTTCGCGGCGAGCGCTGACAGCCTGGTACGCCAGCTCGAAACAAGATACGGAACTGGCCTCGATCAGGCGAATGTCTATGCTCTGAAATTGCCAGCCACCACTTCAGACCGCGCTGAAATCAGGAGCGCTGTCTTGTCAGCCTGCCCCTTCTTTGACTCTGCGCAAGATAGCGTCGTTGCGTTTTCGGCGATAGACGCGTGCGAGCAAGATGGGGAACTGGTCGTCGTGAATCCCCTTTTCGGGTTCAGGGAGGCGATAGCGCAGGAGTCCCTTTCAGACCTCCTCGCGCGGTTCTGCGACACCGCGGTCACGCAGTCGATGGTCGAGCAAGAGATTCAGGATTCACTTGAGGATATTCCCGTTCGGATACTCGCTCCACTGCCGGGTTTGTTCACCTCCCAGCAGCTGCTCTTCTCGTTTATCGTTGACGAAGACAGTGATGCCTCTTTGTCTTATACAATCTATCTCGACACTTATGACCCCGCTATGGTACTGGCTCAGGGGAGCGCATCCGCCAACAGCCAAATTGATTCCGCGCTCACGGTCATCGATGGTACGCATGACCTCATCTTAGAAGTGGAGGACTCCGAAGGCCGCAAAGGGTACGCGAGCGTGGAGGTCAACATGGATGAAGCGAATTTCATCGCGGATGCGCAATTCGAAGCAACCTCGGCCACGCTCACCTTCACGCATCTCTCGGATTTTTCAGTCACCTACCAGATTCTTGGCGACGGAGAACTCATGAGTTCAGGCTCCGCGAACGTCGAAGCTCCAGAGTACGTCGCGCTCAATCTCGCGCAAGGAACGCACACGCTCCAGGTTGTCGCTGAGGACAGCGCGGGAAGAAAGGCGCTCACAATTCCGGAAGAGGTGGAGGTTCCATGAACAAACTATCCCTCCTTCCTTTGCTCGCCCTCCTCCTGATAGCGACAGCGTACGCTGACAAGGCGTACCAAGTGAATCTGGTCGTTTTCGACAGTGAGCTCGCGTTCAGTGGTGTGCGGCTCATCGAAGGGGAACCCTTTGCTCCTTCTACAGGCGATAAGACATTTACTGCGGAGGTCTGGGATCAGGCAGGGGTGGTACTTGCGACAACAGGGTTCTCTTCCTCGCTCAATGGCCCGCTTGAAGTCTTTATCCCCTACCAGCCCAGAGGCGCTACCATCGCGGTGCGTGATGAGGGGCAGAAAGAGCTCTTCAGATTCACGGTGCTTCCGTTCGCGGACACGTGCGGCGATACGCAATGCGACGCCCAGGAAAGCCGAGAAACCTGCCCCAGGGATTGCCCAGGCGGCGGAAAGGATGATTTTTGCGACAAAGAGCGTGATGGGGTTTGCGACCCGGACTGTGGCAGCCTTGATGAGGACTGCGACGCGCGGCCTGTTGTGAGCACATCTCCTCTCGCCCCTCCGCCTGTCAAAACCCCTACCTTGAAAAAAGTCGTTTCGAAAACCCCGCCACAACAAAGCCCCGCCGGAAGCATGCTCGGAATGCTTGTCGGAGCCATCGCGCTCTCTATGGCGGTTCTCACCGCGGGCGGATGGGTCATCGTAAGAAAAAAAGGGCAGGAGAAGAAGATGCTCCGCTCCACCATCGCGAACTGGATGCGGGCGGGCTACGCGCCGATGCAAATACGGCAGGCGCTCGCGCAGAAGAACTATCCAGGAAAAGTTATTGATAGCCTTTTTGAGGAGCTGCGCTGAACCTCTCTTGTTTTTCGCGGCTAATGGTTAACCACTCTAAAGGGGTTCTCAATTGGTGGCAAGCTTTATAAGACCCCAGAATCGCCATGTGGGCATGCTCGAAATCTTCCAATATGACGGGGGCGTGAAGCGCATCCAGATAGGGGAAATCGACCGCTCAAAGACGGTCTGGGTGGACATGACCGATGTCACCATAGAAGAGCTTGCTCAGGTCAAGGAGATGTTCCTCCTCCACCCCCTCACAGAAGAGGACATCCAGATGATGGACGTCCGCATCAAGGTGGAAGAATTCCCCGATTATCTCTTCTGCGTTTTCTACGGTATCGCGAAGGCGGGCGAGAAAGTCCGAATGGTGGAGCTGGACACGGTCGTTGGAAAGAACTTTGTCATCACGAGCCACAAGCAGCCGCTGGTCGGGACGACAGAGCTCAAAAACAATACTCAGCGTCTGGAGAGCCTCTTTCAGAAGGGGCCGGACTTCATCTTCCACCGCATCCTCGACGTGGAGATCGACCACTATTTCCCCATTCTCGAGCAGATGGAAGATGAAATTGACCGTCTTGAGGAGGAAGTGACTCGCAAGGCCGAGCCGCCCCTGCTCTCAAAGATTCTCATGCTCAAAAGGGAACTGATTCCCATTCGCAAGTATGTCTTCCAGCAGAAGGACAAGCTCAGCTACATCGCCAAGAACGAGTACGCGTTCATCTCCCGCAGGGCAGTGCCCTATTTCAGGGACGTCCACGACCACACCATTCGTGTCCACGACAGCATTGAGAACTACAAGGAAGCGCTCTCGGGAGCGTTCAAGGTGTACATGTCGATGATGTCGAACCACATGAATGAAATCATGAAAACGCTCACTATCATGACAACACTCTCGCTCCCTATCATGGCGGTGTCGAGCATCTACGGCATGAATTTCGCGCACTTGCCGGGCGAGGAACAGCCCTGGGGATTCTGGTATGTGGTGCTCGTCATGCTGGCGTGCCTCGTCATCACGCTCGTCTTCTTCAAGAAACGGAAATGGTTCTAGAGGAGAACCTTTTTATATCTCCAAGGCTCCCGCGAGGTATGACTCTCAAAGAACTCTGCAAGAAGCTCGGGCTCGACTCTGGAAAGATAGAGACTGAGTTCGGCCTCTCTGAAGACGATTCGACCATCGGCGGAATCGCGCATAAGATCGCCGAAAAAACGGGGCGCTATGGCGAATTCATCGAGGGCTTCTTGAACCCCGACCACGCCTCTTACGCGGCGCTGTCAGAGGTCCACGTTCTCGACATGGAGAAAGTGAATGAGGTCTTCATCGCGCTCAACCTCATCAACAGGCAGTACTTGCTCGCCGATCTCAAAGGCACGGAAGAATCCTTCCAGCAGTTCATCAAGCTCAGTCTGGAGGAGTGGGAAGGCATCAAGCCGCTCCTCACGGCAATCATCGAGCAGGTCAAGAATTCCTGGAAAGAGTCCCTGCGCGGGAAAGAAGAGTTGGGGTACCTCGGGTGACAAAACTCATCTTTCTTGGACCGCCCGGCGCGGGAAAGGGCACGATATCACAGCGCCTCGTGAAGCGCCAGGGCATGGTGCAGATTTCCGCTGGCGATTTGCTGCGCGAGGCGGTAAAGAAGCAGACGCCCCTTGGCATGAAGGCGAAGGCCTATATGGAGAAGGGCGAACTTGTCCCCGACCAGCTCGTCATCGATTTGATGGTCGAGCGCATCCGCCAGCCCGATTGCAAGCAGGGATTCATTCTCGATGGGTTTCCACGCACCTTGGCGCAGGCCGAGGCCCTCAAAAAGAACAGAATTGAGGTGGACAAAGTCGTGAATTTCCTCGTGGCCGAGGACATCCTCATCAGGCGGCTCTCCGGCAGAAGGATGCACCGCATCACAGGCGAAATCTTCAACATCCACACGCTCCTTCCGCCGCCGGGCACCAAAGAAGCGGACCTCATCCAGCGCCCTGACGACAAGCCGGAAGCGGTGAAAAAGCGCCTCGAAGTCTACAAGACGGATACAATGCCGCTCATCGATTTCTACAACCAAGAAGGCAGGCTCGTCAACGTGGACGGCGAGGGCGACTCAGAGGTCGTCCTTGGGCGTGTTCTCAAGGCGATGCAGTAGGAAAGCGATTGCGACCGTCGCGTAGCTTCCTTTCGGCAGGGAAAACGAGACGATAGCGAACGTTCCGCGGGCATCCTTGATTTCGAAGTCCTTGATTGCCACATAAGAAGCGCGCGTTCCGCCTTCGGACGTCAGTTCCGGCATCTTTCGATTGACAAAATCGCGTGTTGTGACGCCTTCTTTCCCTAAGACGGCGCTCACAAGCGGTGTTTCCTCAGTCCCGAATCCAATAAGGGGCAGTTCCTTCGATGTGGGGTTCGCGTCAAGCATCCGGTTCCACAAGAGGCTCTGGTACGCGTGTATGTACATCTTGAGCTGCTTTCGCGGCAATAACCGGAGCGCCTCGATGAAATTCGTAGGCTGCTGGTCGAGGAACGGTTTGATAAGTTCCGACGCGTCCTTGTCCTGAGCGAGGATTTTTTCGATAGCTTCCTTGAACGCTCCTTTCACAAGAAGCTTCCCAATCTCAGTGTTGCCGCTTGAGAAGCGCTGCTCGCCGAAAGAGTTGGGCATCAGGAGCGGTTTGCCCTCGTGCGATTTCAGGCTCTCGGCCTCTTCCTTTTCGAGATTCCGTATCGTAATCTCAAAGAAGTTTCCATCCAACTCTCCGAGGGAAAGGTGATTCGTGAGATAGCCGACGAAGACGAGTTCGATGTCCTTGAGTTCAAGGTTCGAAACGTCCCGCTCGTTCGCGAACTTGATTGCGACATACTGTTCTGTCACAGCGTTCTTGTCCTTGAGCCCGGCGAAAGAAACGTATTTCACCGGCTTCCCCAGGGCGGCGGCGACCGAGGTTATCGCTCTCTGCGTCGTGTAATTGCGCTTCTTGAGGATGCACAGGGCGAAAGCGCCGCTCGGCTTGCATTCATGGCGCGCAATCTCGCGCACGATGAAGTCTTCCGGGGACTGCTTGAGGACATACATTAGTCGAGAGAATCCCACAGGCATTGAAAAAACTTCCTGTATCCATCGGCCAGCCTTCTGCTCTTCATGACAAATTGGAGGGGCTCCGCGTCGAGTTGGCCAGGCTTCACGCCGACGAACGTGACGACATAGGGTCCGAAGATGTCGATGGCGGTCGAGCTTGAGTATTCTTTTGGCAGGAACTTGTAGGGTTTTCCGACAAGCTTGAGGATTTCCGGCTTTTGAGTTTTCACGTCATGGTCAAAGAGGTGCGTGAATTGAATTCCTGCCTTCTTTCGTTCCCTCTCAAATCTCGGAAGGAAATGTTTTAACCGTTCATCAAGCCAGAACGCCTTCGCGCCGATGAAGTAGACTGGCTCTTTCGTGTCTAAAATCATTTGCAGGTAATTCTTGAAGCCCTCGATGCCTCTGAACAGATACGCTTCTTCCTGCTCGTCTGTCGCCGCGTACAGCTTCTGCATTTGGGGGAGGAGCTGGTTGATTTTCTCCTCCTTTTCCTTTACAAGCGATAATAATCGAGTCGGAGGCACGGCCTTGAAATGCTTCTCATCTTTTATGAACACTTCGGAGGCAAGGCCCTTCTCGATGAGCTTACTGAGAGAATCATAGACGTTTCTCCTGTGGACTTTGGACCTATTGGAGAGCTTCTGGACCGAGGATTCCCCTAATTGGAGCAGCGATTCGTAAACGCGGGATTCGTTCGGGCTCAGGCCAACCTCTCGCAAGAGTTCTTCGTACATATACCTGCAAAGGCTTCCCACCTATATCAATCTTTTGGTGGTGATTGCCACCACAAGCATCTAAATAGTTTATACTACTACCTTATGGTAACAAAAATGAGGTGAAACACCATGGAAAGATCAGAATTCGAAAAACAAATCGAGACGGAGTTGAAAGGACGCCCGGAATGGGAGTATGTGCCTCTCTTAGGAAGCGCCTCTGCCGGCAACGACAACCATCTTGGAGTTGTCGTGCGAAACGACCGCTCCATGCTTGTTCGCGTCAGTGTCCAGCCTGAATCCTTCGTGCCGTCGGATATCGGAAAAGTGGCAGGCAAAGACCTCATTGACTTCCTGGTGAATGCGCCGGTCAGGCGCTATCTCATCTCTGGCAGGACAGAATTCGGATTCCTTGACAACAAGGGAGAAACTGAAGACATGCATGAACACAACGAGACGGCATTTCAGCTCTCCCTCAAGGATGCGCGGCAGTTCAGTCCGTATCTTGACGCTCTTGCGTATATCCACCTGAAGGGATTCTTCGGCCAGAGTGCGCGGCATAGCGAAGGGTTGTACGGTGAAAATGGTAGGGGAAAGAATTATACATCACCCGAAGAAAATGAGTTGGCGGAAAGAATATTGAGGAATTTTGCTGGCGGTGAACGAGATGCTTCCTGTTATGGCCTTGCTAGCGGCGGCATCCGGTTTTTCAGTGCACAACTAACTGAGGATAGAAAACTTCCCGAAACTGCCAAGGAAGTACTCAGGGCGCAGGGGGGCTGTTATGGACTCAGGGGCCGAGACGGCGGTTTCTTTTCGGCGCACCGCCCCCCTTCCGAGGCCTCCAGAGTGAACTATTTAGATGTTAACCTCTTCGCAACTCCAGAACTTGCCTATGCAGCAGTCAATCATCTCTGGACCTGCCGATGGAAAGAGACACGTGAACAATCCTTAACGTATAGGCCCATCCAGATGACGAATGAAGTCATCGCACGCCTCTAGTGGACGTGTGAGGCCAGAGGCTCAAAAGCTTTAAAAGAGCGCTTCGACTTCAACGAGCTATGCGCCTATAGCTCAGCTTGGATAGAGCGAAGCACTCCTAATGCTTAGGCCGTGAGTTCGAATCTCACTAGGCGCGTTAGATTACGTCTGTGAATTTATAGCGATTGGAATTGCGGGCGGCTGGTGAGATTACGAACGAAGTGAGTTATTCTCACTAGGCGCGTAACTTTTTTATTTCTTCAAATATATTCCCAGGTGACTGACAAATTCCCTAATCTCTCTCGCCCCAGTCATATGCAAGCGCACATACCTATCTCTCATCCCGATTTCAGGCCCCGCCATAATTGCGAATCCTTTCTCTTCCATAAACGTCCGAAGGTGATTCGCTGACTGTCCTTCAGGAAGCTGCAGCACAGCGTAGTTCGAGCGCGAGGGGAAATATCTCACGCCTGGCAGAGTCGCGGCTTCGTCCAGCGCTTCAAGACTTGCGCGGATGCGCTTCCTCACTTCTTCCGGCCGTGACGTGTCCCTGAGCGCTGCCATGCCGGCGCGAAGCCCGTCGACGTTGAATCCGAGGTTGAGTTTAGGTCGCACATAATCCGCGACTTCCTCGCTGTTTGTCACGGCGTAGCCGACCCGGGACGCTGAAAGGTGATGGCTCTTGGAAAAGGAATGCAGCACGATGACCTTCCCCTGATAGCCCAGCAACTCTTCTGTGGGAAGTTCTGAATCAAGATTAGTGAGCGTGCGGTCGATAAGAGCGACTGTCTCGTCAGGAAGCGCGCGCAGAATCGCGTCCAAGTCCGTATCCGGAATAGCTTTGCCCGTAGGGTTGTTCGGAGTCGTGAGCACAGCGAGCGTCGGCTTGCGCTCCAATGCAGCAAGGTACGCGGCAGCATCAAATTCCAGTTCAGCATCCCTTGGAATTTCGATACGCTCATACTGGAACTGCCTTGCGATGTGAACCGTCCTGAAATACTGCGGGACATCGTAAACTATCGTTGGCTTCATACCTTCAGAGAGCGCCTTGACCGCATAGGCGGAAAGAATCGTGAGCAAAGAGCCGTTAGAGCCATTATTGGGAAGAACCAATCGAGCGTCAACACCGTGAGTTTGAGCTACCGCTTCCGTGAACTCCTGTTTCACCCGCAGCACGAGCGGGTACTCTTCGCCATGCGTCAGGTCCGTCAAATTAGGGTCGAGGTTCATGTTCTCAGTATTTTTACTATCCTAGGGTGATTACCAATAGATATAATTAATCTAAGAAATATTGCTCAAAATACGAAAAGCTTAAATAAAAAGTTCTATATTTTTAATTTTATGCAGGAATTAGACCTCATCGATAGGAGAATTCTTTACGAGCTCGACCTGAACGCGCGCATTTCCGCTTCGCAATTGGCGCGTAAGATAAAAAAGAGCAAGGAAACCGTGAATTTCCGCGTCAACCGCCTGCTCAGTCAAGGCTACCTGAAAGGGTTCTACTCTGTCCTCAACACTTCCAAGATGGGGTGGTATTATTACAAGCTCTATCTCAAGTTCAAGAACTCAACGCCTGCCAAAGAGCAGGAAATCCTGGGCTATCTGAGCACGCATAAGCACATCGCGTATCTCGCGAGCGTCGAGGGCAACTATGACTGCCTCGCCCTTGTCATGATTCGCGGACCTGAAGAGATGGTGAGCGTTGTCGACGCGTTCATGGGCAAGTACGGGTCCTATGTCCAGGAAAAGGAAATCGTGACCGTGCTCGCGGCGCACCGCCTCAACCAAAGATTCCTCTATCCCGGCGAGCAGGCGAGCGACACCACCTACCCTGTGAAACTGGGAGCTTATCCGCTCGATGAGACCGACAAGCGCATCCTCAACATCACCAATGCGAACGCGAGGATGCCGCTCACTGAAATCGCTTCGAAGGTCGGAGCCGATGCGAAAGTCGTCAAGTACCGCTTAAGGAAGCTCGAGCGCGATGGAATCATCCTCGGCTATGTCACTTCGCTCAATTTTGACCGTATCGGGACCCAGTTCACCCAGCTCAACATCTCGCTCACTGACCCCACAAGGCGCCGGGCCGTCATCGAGTTCTTCAGCGGCACAAGGAAATGCCTCTTCGCCGTCGAGCTTTTGGGAAAGTACGATCTCACCATCGAACTGCACCTCGAGAACAACCAGGAGCTCAAGTCCATCATGAATCAGTTTAGGGAGACTTTCGCGGGAAGCTACCAGGATTATGATATCTGCGCCATCAACAAGGAGCACGTCATGGTCTGGAGTCCCTTCCTGGAAAAGAATTAACTAATAGTTCCCCTTTTAGAAACTAGTATGGCGAGCAAGGAAGACGCAATCTTAGACTTCTTCTTCAACGGGTCCTCGAAGCACTGGCACTTCGAGGAGCTTCTCAGGAAGGCGAAAGTAATCAGAAGCAAGGCTCACATCGCCTTCTTGAGCGCTTCCATTGCCTTCTTGCCGTCGACTTTACCGCCGAAATGCTTCATAATCAGGCCCATGTACGCGCCAGGGTTGAGGCCTGGAGCCTTTTCGAGAATCTCCTTCACAGCCTTCTCTAATTCTGTATCAGAAACGCCCGCGTAATCGGACTCCTTGAACGTCCCGTTGACCAGCGCCGCGAGCGCCCGAGCCATCTGGTTCTTGGGAATCTTATCCTCGTTGGCGAGCGTGAGAACCTGGAGAAGGTGTTCTTCTTTCACGTGGGCTTCCTCAATCCCGAAGTCCTTTTTCGCGGCTCCGGGAAGCGAATTAAACGTATCCACGATGAAAGACGCTTTTAGGTTCTTGAGCTTCCCTGCGAGATTCTTGAGCATCTCGGATTTCCCTTCCTTCACTAGGTTGATGGCGAGTTTCGAATCGATTCCAAGCGCTTCGAGTTCCTTGGCCTGGTCCTCTATCAGCTCAGGCACTTCGATAGAGGAGAGCATCTCCTTGGTAATCGGAATTGTCGGAACATCCGTTTCCGGATACATGCGCGCGGCTCCGGGCATCGGCCGAAGGTAAGAGCTCGTAAAATCAGGCTCAGCCTTGCGCACCTCCTTCTCAACCTTCTTACCTGCCTTCAGTTCCCTCAATTGCCGTTCAATTTCGCAGTCAATTACTTTGGGAATCGAGCGCAAATCTTGAAATCCCTTAATCTCTACACGGTTCCCTCCTTGGATGGAGAGATTGACATCCTGTCGGATAGTTCCGATGCCTCGTTTCACTTTCCCCGTCGAGCGCAGAATCAACCCAATTTTCTCGGCGGCTTCCCTGGCGTGCTCAGCGTCTTTCAAGTCAGGCCCGGTCGCGACCTCTATTAACGGGATGCCCAAGCGGTCGAGTCGGTACTTGGTGTATTCTTTAGTCGTTTCAATTTTCTTCGCCGATTCCTCTTCTAGGCAAATCGTAGGAATAGAAACGCGGCCTTTGGAAGTATCAAGATACCCGTCGAGAGCAATCAGCGCCGTTCTCTGGAATCCAGACACGTTCGAACCGTCGAGGACGGTCTTGCGCATGAATTGGATTTCGTCGACCACGTTTGCGTGGAACAGCAGCGCGGTCTGGAGGGCGGTTCGGAGCGCCTCGTCGTTAGGGAGCTTCACGGGCTCCTCGTCAATCTCGACCAGACAGCATGATGTCGAGCAGGCGTCATAGAGAAACTCTTTCTCTTTCGCTTTCTCAAAAAGCGCGGCCTCGTCAATCTGCCCGGATTCTCCGGAAACCAGGCGCAGCTTTCTGTGGAGGTGGATATCTGGCTCAACATCATGCACAATCGAGGGGCAGTTGCAGAAGAGCTTGCGCGTATCCAGCTGCTGGTGAATCTCAACGCCAGCCTTGAAGCCCAAAGAAGCGTAGTCAATTGCCATAGTCACTCCATGAGCTCTTCCTGGTACGGGGAGCGGTCGGTAATCTCTCCGCGAAGATTCTTGGCGAGAAGCGATTGGGCGTCTTCTTTCTTGAAATTGCCGAGGAGCCAGGCCAGTTTGATGTACGCGGTCTCGGGCAGCATGTCCTCGCAGAAGACGCAGCCGATGTTGAGGAGCCTTCGCAAGTTGGTATAAGAAGTGCCGTGCACGCGGCCATTCAAACACTGAGACGCGATTCCCACGATGCCTCCTTTTTTGATATACTGTTCGAGCATGAGGTACTTGTCCTGGTTTCCTGGCGTGTTAGTGGGCATGTTTCCAAGGCCAGTCGCTTCAACGATGATGCCGTCATAACGCTTCGTAGCGAACTCAAGCATCTCGGTATCAAAGTTAGGCGTCATCTTTAGGAGCGCTGCCTTAGGGGAAAACTTTTCTCTGACCCAAAGCTTGCCTTCGGGAGCGGCATGTGCCGAAATCCATTTGACCGTGCCTTTTTCGTCAACGAGCGCGAGGGGTTCGCTGTTGATAGCCTTGAAAGCGTCCCTTCGGGAAGTATGCATCTTGCGTGACTTCGTCGCTGGAAGGATAGCGCACACGTCATCGTTCGAAGAATGGTGCATACAAATAGCGACGCCCTTAAAATCCGTTTTCGCGATGAACTGCGAAGCACAGATGAGGTGCATTGCGGCGTCAGAACTCGCGCGGTCAGAGCTACGTTGCGAGCCGATGACCAGAATAGGGAGGTGGAGATTCTCCAGAGCGAAAGCGAGCGCTGCCGCCGTATAGGTCAGCGTGTCCGTACCATGCCCGATAATAATGCCGTCCTTGTCAAGATGTTTTTGAATTCCCTGAATTATCTGCGCGTACTCCGCGAATGACATGTCTTCTGACATCACGTTGCAGACGCGGTCCGTAGTGACGTTGGCGATGTCTTTGAGCTCCGGAACGAACTGCAAGAGCTCATCCGCCCCGCTTTGGGCCACGACCCCGCCCGTTGTGTAATCCACTTTCGAAGCGATGGTTCCGCCAGTGTAGAGAATCACGATGTTTTTGAGGCCCTTCCTGGGTTTGACGCTATGGGACTCTTTCCTGACGGGGGCAGTAGTCTTAATGGTCTTGACCTCCTTCACTTTTTTCTTGTCGATTCCGAGATTGTAGCCGTTCTCCAGCTTGAGGAAGAGCGTCGTGTCGGACTTCGTGGGCATGAGCGTGCCCGAGAACTCTTTATCGGAAGTTACCACCTTGACAAGGTCGCCCGGGTTTGCCATAGGCCCCAAGGGCCGCAGGGCGTATAAAAAGGTTTTGCAAGTCTAATACTTGGAGCAATCTTTATATAGCCTCTAAGGGCTAAGGGCCCCATGAGAAAAAAAGGGTTTATGTATACATTTTTTATCATCCTTCTCATCGGCCTGCTCACCCTGAGTTTCCAGCTCCAGAACCGTTCAAACACTGTGCTCGACCAGGCGACTCTTCTGACCGCTCGGATGGAAAGCACCAACGATCTCCTTGATGACGTTCTCCTTGATTTTAATCGTGTAGTCGGAGTTTCTGCGGTGCACGCGTTTCTCTCGGCGATTGAGATAGCGAGGAGAACCGAGACGTACCTTGACGATGTGAATCTCCGCATACCTGAGCTTATGCGCAACGGCACCGAAGGGGGTGTGGAAATCAACGGCAGCAGAGACACGAGCTTAGCAGTTTGGGGTGAGGCGGTATCTAACATCTCAGGAGAATTCGGCGTCAATATCAGCCTGAGCCCCGCCGCAATCACCCTCTCTGAAGAAGGGCCCTGGATTGTCAACATCACGGCTACCGTGAATATCACCCTGCAGGACACCCTGAGCGATAGTCTTTGGAATTTCACCTATGTTAGCACCTATCTCATGAACATTTCCCAGCACAATCTCACCGATCCCACCTTTATTATCGAGGGCAGGCGGAATTACAACCTAAATACAGGCACGCCCACGTCTCAAGACCTACCAAGCGTCTTCTCGCAGAACCCCTACACGAGCTGGTGGTGGAACGACACCTCCCAATTCTATCCCCTGAACGTCAATGTCTCAGATTTGCGAGCGCACATGCAGACGTTCAGGTATCGCAACGACACGGATGCTCCGAGCTTCCTCATGCGCTTCGAGGGCAATTTCAGCGCGAGCCCGAACGGCATCGAGAGCTTTGTGGATGTCCTCGCTTCGCCTTGGAGCACAGACTATGCCGTTTCACCAATTTACTGCCTCACGGATTTCCAGTTCCTCGTTTCAGGCTGCACGACGCAGCATAGAATCACCAACATGCCGCCCAACTTTTATATCGACGACGCGCACCTCGTCTCCTATAACCTGACGAAGATTAACAGCACCTAAGGGTATTCTAATCTTTCTTCCAGAATAAATAACTAGAGAACAAGATAAAAAAGAGAAATAAAGAATCTAATGGCAGCAGCAACTGCAGCTCTTCTTCTTTTCCTTTTTCTTGGTTTTTTCCATGAGAATCACATATCCATGTCGCCGGGGTTCGGCATTCTCGGAGCTTGCTTGCTGCCAGAGCCCGCGATCACGTCGTCAATGCGAAGAATCATCACTGCCACTTCAGAGGCGCTGCTCACGGCCTGGGTCTTGATTTTCAGGGGTTCAAGGACTCCGCGCTTCCAGGCGTCCATGGATTTTCCAGTGAACACGTCGATGCCTGCCCACTTGTTGCCCTTGTCGTGCTGCGCCTTGAGTTCAGTGAGCACGTCGATAGGGTCAAGTCCCGCGTTCTCAGCGAGCGTGCGGGGGATGATGTCCATCGCGTCTGCGAAGGCGTTCACCGCGAGCTGCTCTCGTCCAGACAAACCCTGCGCGTATTTTCGCAGTTCCCTTCCAAGTTCAATCTCAGAGGCTCCTGCTCCGGCTACGACCTTGCCGCTCGCCAGAGCCGCTGAAACATCTCCGATGGCGTCTTCCATGGCGCGTTTCACTTCATCAACAACGTGCTCGGTTCCGCCGCGCACGAGGATAGTCACCGCTTTGGGATTCTTGCATTCCCGCACATAGGTCATCTGCTCGCTGCCGACGCGCACGTCCTCGACCATGCCCGCATGACCCAAATCGCTTGCTGAGAGGTCCTTGAGGCTGGTCACAAGCTTCGCGCCTGTCGCCCGCGCGAGCGCTTCCATATCGCTCTTCTTGGCGCGGCGCACAGCGTACACTCCCGCCTTCGCAAGGAAATGCTGGGCGACATCGTCGATGCCCTTCTGGCAGATGAGCACATTCGCGCCCGACTTCACGATGCGGTCCACCTTGTCCTTGATCATGCGCTCTTCCTGGTCGAGGAACGCTTGGAGCTGGCTCGGGTCGGTGATTTGGATCTTGGCGTCGATTTCAGTGTTCTTGATTTCAATGGCGCTGTCGACAAGCGCTATCTTCGCGTTCTTGACGCTCTGGGGCATGCCTGAATGTACGCGCTCCTTGTCGAGGACGATGCCAGAAATGAGCTCAGAATCATCAACGCTTCCGCCGACTTTCTTTTCGAGCTTGATATTCTCCTTGTCAACAAACGCGCCCTGGGCGTTGCGCTCGACGACCGTCCGTACCGCGCGCACCGTCAGCTCGGCGAGCACGTCTTTCGCGTTCTCCGCGCCCTTCCCGGTCATGGCAGTGATGGCTATCTTCTTGAGCGAAACTTCGTCCTTGTCAGAGATGTTCTCCGCGATTTTGAGCAGGATTTCCTGCGCTTTTTGCTCGGCGAGGCGGTAGCCGCGCGCGATGACCGTCGGATGCACGTCCTGCTCGATGAGCGCCTCGGCGTTCTTGAGGAATTCTCCCGCGAGAACGACCGCGGTCGTGGTGCCGTCGCCCACCTCGTCTTCCTGAGTCTTGGCGATTTCCACCATCATCTTCGCGGCGGGGTGCTCAATCTGGATTTCCTTGAGAATCGTCACACCGTCGTTCGTCACGATGACATCCCCCATGGAATCGACAATCATCTTGTCCATCCCCTTGGGGCCAAGCGTCGTACGAACCGTCTCAGCGACGAGCTTCGCGGCCATGATATTGTTCTTCTGCGCGTTCCTTCCTGTGGTGCGCTGGGTGCCTTCCGGCAGGATATAAATAGGTTGTACTTGGTTGTTCATGTGAATCTACCCCCTTGTCTGGTAGGTTACGGGAAGGAAAAGTTGTTTATAAAGGTTGCTCCTATCTTTGGGAATCCATTCTCAAATACCTGCCGTTTGCATATCTTATCGCAGTTTCAATGCCCAGAGCAGCTTCAGCACTATTTCCCAAAACGACTCTCGCGCTATTCGAAGGCAACCCTCCAATGAATCCCCTAAGAGAAACAGCCATGCCTTCAACTTGGAGAGGGGGTATGCCTTCATGATTGTAGTTGCTATTGATGAGATAAACATCCAATGGACCGCCAGCAGATTTTACTGCGAAAAGAAGGGCGTCTATCTCTCCAACATTAAAATGAGTCCTTACTTCTCCTAGGGTAGGAAACTGATTTGCTCCCTGGCCGCTCGCTTGGGCAATTTTAGGCTTCCAATTTCCAGTAAGGTAAGTTTGCCCGCCATAATCTGCAGAAAATTTTCCGGGCGCTTCATTACTGACAAAAAAAGCGCGTAAACGATCATCAAGTACGCCTCCAACCCGAACGACAGGTCTTGAGACCTGTTCAAGTCTGCTCAGGGGCCCTTCATACCAGACCTCCACCGGTTTACGGTAAGGGTCGATTCCAGCTAGTTTGAATCCGGGTCCCTTCAAATCTGCTCCAGCGACAAATCCAGTCAGCTCCACAACTATCAAAGAGCCTTCTTTCGCTTGGGTTGGGGAAGTCATGGAGTATCCGTTTCTATTTTGTTATCTCTAAGGAGTAACTACTTATTTATAAATCTACGCTCTTTATAGGCTAGGCGCAAAAGCTATTTATACTTGCGCACCTCGGCACCCCTTATGCAAGACGACTGGCCCCGTATCACGAACAAGCAGGAAGAAGAGATGAATCGGGTAGCCAATATGCTCTTCAGCAAGGGCCTCGCTGCCTCGTTGTGGGACGCGAAAGAACGCGCCCGGGACATCGTCGGCCTCAATCCGCCGCAGAAGATGGGGCGCGCACCCCTGCCAGAGCCCAAAGTTGAAGTTGATTCAATTCTCAAAGGCGCAGGCATAAACACCGAGCAGCTCATCGAGGCGGCGAAAAAGGAAGCTGAGCAGAATCAGCAAGTCATCGACGCCGCCATGAAACAGTACAAGGAGTCCGTCTTCACCGACGCTCTGCCCATGGACAAGAAAGTCTCGGAACTCATGGAAGAGCCCCAGCCTACTACCGAGGCGCCAGAGCCCGTTCAGCAAGAAGAGACTCCCCAGGTCGTCAAGGTGAAGACCGACGAAGAAGAGAATCTCTACAAGGATTTCGAAGGCTAACTTTTTTAAATGCGTTCATATTCAAGAGTTCTATGAAGCAGGTCCTACCGATTATTCGCGACGGTAGCACAAACGCAAAATAGGGGGAGACCATGACAAAAATAGTACTCATCATTGCGGACGGGCTTGGAGACCGTCCCATTGCCGAACTGGGCTATCAGACACCTCTTGAGGCCGCAACCACTCCTCATCTTGACCGCATGGCTAAGGAAGGCATCTGCGGCCAGATGCACACAATCGATGTCGGCGTCCGCCCGGGATCTGATGTCGCGCACCTCCATATCTTCGGCTATCCTATGGGCGAAGCGTATTCCGGAAGAGGCGTATTCGAGGTCTTGGGGGTCGGCATGGACCTTCAGCGGGGGGATATCGCATTCAGGGGCAACTTGGCAACGATGGAGGGCGGAAAGCTCAAGGATCGTCGCGCAGGGAGAATGTCTTCAAGCCTGGTCATCGAACCCGGCATGAAGGTGCAAATAGAAGATGTCACGTTTCTCCTGAGTCCAGCAGTATCCCATCGTGTGGGTGTTATCATGCGAGGCCCAGGGCTCACCCATGACATCCTGGACGTAGATCCCCATAACACCGGTGAGGCGCCGCGCAGGAAACTCGCTAAAGATACTCGCAAGGAGAGCCAAAAAACCGAGCGAGTCATCAACGCCTTCGTTGACCATATGGCCGCGTACCTATGCAATCACCCTAAAATCAAGCAGCTGAAGGCAGAAGGGAAGCCCCACGGGAACTTCCTGAGCCTGCGCGGAGCTGGAGAGCACATACACTTGCTCTCATTTAAGGAAAAGTACGGCCTCACCGCGTGTTGCATCTCAGGAGCAGGACTGTACAAAGGAGTTGCCCGGGCCGTCGGCATGGACATCCTTAACGTTGAAGGAGCCACAGGGACACTAGACACGAATCTTGATGCAAAGGTAAAAGCCTGCGTCGAGCAGTTACCCAAGTATGACTTTGTTTTCGTGCACATGAAGTTCGCGGACTCCCTTGCCGAAGTAGGCGATTTCAAGGGAAAAAAGGTGTTCATCGAGCGAATCGATAAAAGTCTTGCGCCCCTCCTCAAGATGGAGGATACGGTCGTTTTCTTTTCCGGCGACCACAGCACCGCTTGCTCACTCAAGGCCCATTCCGGCGACCCGGTTCCTGCGGTTTTCTGGGGTCCTCGTACCGTCGTGCGGACAGATGCGTGCACCAGCTTTGGTGAACGGGCCTGCCAGCAGGGGGGGATGGGGCACTTCAAGGGGTTGGATGTGATGCAAGAACTGCTCAACCTTGCAGGAAAACAGCACCTCGTCGGGAACTAATCCGCGAGAAGAGCGGCGCCGACGATCCCAGCGTCTTCCAGCTTGCTCTGCTCAACCTTAACGGGAAACAGCGCGCGCTTCTTGATTTCAGCGAGCATCGGCTTCTGAAATGCAGAAAACGCTTTCGATTTCCCGCCAACAAGCACGACGATTTCAGGATGCAACAGGTTCACAAGATTAGCAACACCGATTCCAAGGAGCTTTCCAAACGTATCCATCTCCTCCTTTTTCGCATGCTCAAGGTTCATCTTCAGAAGCGACTCCAGGCAGCCGTCATTCCAGCAGCAGTTTGATTTCTTTCCCTTGTAATCAATCGTCATGTGCCCAGCTTCCGCAGGACGAAGAACGCCGTCGAGAACCATCCCGGAACCGACGCCCGTACCCAGCGTCAAACAAACAAGATTCTGAGTCTTGCGCGCGTAAGCTTCCGCCCAGGCGGCGCACGCCGCGTCATTATGGACTACAACGTTTCCAAGCTCCTTGAAATCAAATCCAGAAAGCGGAAGATTCGGGCAGAACGTAACCCGAGTGCCTTCGATAACTCCCGGGCATCCAATCCCAACCGCGTCGGCGTGCGCGAACGAGATAATCGTGCGAAGCGCCCGGACAATCTCTTTTTGAGTCTTAGGGGTTGGCACTTCGACTTTTTCTTTGACCTCAAGTCCCGTAACCATCCCTGCTTTGATGGTCGTTCCGCCAATGTCGATACCGAGAAGAGTCATACACCGCTTCTGGAAAGAATCGTATAAAAAGGTTTCCACAACGCTTTTATAAGTTCCTACCTTCCTTGTTTCTATGCATCTCTCCGAAATCTCAGCCAAGCTCCCCGAGAAACTGCATGCGGTCCTCTCAAAAACCATCGAAGAGCTTCGCCCTTCTCAAGAGAAAGCAATCAACGCCGGTCTCCTCGACGGCAAGAGCCTCTTAGTCTGCACTCCAACCGCCTCAGGCAAGACGCTCATCGCCGAATTAGCCGCCGTAAAGAACATCCTCGAAGGCAAGGGCAAAGCGATTTACATCGTCCCTCTAAAAGCGTTAGCATCTGAAAAATACAAGGAGTTCAGCAAAAAGTACGCGGGCCTCTTCACCATCGCTCTGTCAATAGGTGACTTGGACTCAGCGGAGCCAGGACTCGCGGAAAAAGACTTCCTGTTCGTAACAAGCGAGAAGCTCGACTCCTTAATCCGCCACAGCGCTCCCTGGTTAAAACAAGTGAGAACAGTGATTGTCGACGAAATCCACTTGCTTAACGACCCCGACCGCGGCCCAACGCTAGAAGTCATCATCACGCTCCTAAAACAGCTCCTTCCAAAGATGCAGCTATTAGGGCTTTCAGCTACCATTGGCAACCCGCAAGAATTGGCAGATTGGCTCAAAGCGGAATTAGTCGAAGACGCCTGGCGTCCCGTAACCTTAGAAGAAGGTATCTATCTCGCGGGAAACCTCACGTTTCACGCTAGTACCAGGTGAGATTCGCAAGAGTCTCAAGGGTAATCAAAATCAATGTCAGAATCGCAATAGGGAGAATAACCGCTACCGCTGCCTTGACCGCTCCAAACTGCTCGGCTTCTTTGGTTACAAATACCAAGACCACGAGCATCCAAACTCCAAGGATGATTCCAATGGCTTTTCCAAAGAGCGGAATGCTCTCGAGCGGCGAAAGCCAGGTCAGGATGGATGCGTAGAAGATCGGCCTCATCATCTCTTTAAGCGTTCCCTTCCCGCGGAAAAGTTTGGCCGTGCCATGGATGAGCAGCGCGAAGAAAACGACACTCACAATCGCACTGAGAATTGAGAAGACAAGCGAGGCCGCGGTTTCAGTGCCCTTGAAGAGACCCCACAGGCCGTTCACTGCCCCTCCAATCGCCGCGATGAGCAAGCCACTCTTCAGAGCTTTCTGTTCCTTTGAAATCTGGCGTATTGCTGCAGTATCTAACTTTGCCACGCGCACTGCCAGAAGAATCTCGGAGTTCATGTCAGTCCCAGGCTCTGCAAGAATTCCTCCTTGTCGAACCGCTTCAAATCTGTATACTCCTGTCCCATCCCTAGGAAAAGAATCGGTTTCTGCGTCACGTAGCTGACAGACAGCGCCGCTCCGCCCTTCTCGTCGATATCCGCTTTCGCGAGGATAATCCCGTCAATTCCAATTGCGGAATTGAACTGCTGGGCCTGTTCCACGCAATCATTGCCCGTGATGGCCTCGCCAACAAAGAGTTTCAGGTCCGGTTTCGCGACGCGCATAATCTTCTTCATCTCATCAACCAGATTCGTATTCGAGTGCAATCTTCCGGCGGTATCAATCAACACGACGTCAGCGTCCTTCGCCTCGGCGTACTTGACCGCGTCGAAAGCGACAGCCGCGGGGTCTGAGCCGTAATCGTGCTTAATCATCTTCACGCCTAAATTATCCGCATGAATCTGCAACTGGTCAATCGCCGCCGCTCGGAAGGTGTCAGCGGCCGCCAGCACCACTTTTTTCTTGTGGTCAAGCAGGAATCTCGTAACCTTCGCGATGCTCGTCGTTTTCCCGGAGCCGTTGATGCCCACAAAGCAGATGACAAACGGCTTCTTCTTGGAAATGCGCTGAAGAAGGTCAATCGGCGGGACATCCAGTACGCCCGCAATGCTCTTGCGCAGCTCTTCTACGATGGTCTCCTCGACCTGGCCCCTTCGGATGGGAATATCAACAAGCGCGGTTTTCAGGTCCGCCTTCAGTTTCTCGATAACCTCAACCGCGACGTTGTTCTCCAGGAGCCCGACTTCGAGGTCCCAGAACAACTCGTCGAACTTCTCGGAGCTGATTTTCTTTGTGACAATCTTCTCAGTGAGCTTCGCGAAGAACCCTTTCTTCTCAACAGCAGGCTCTACTTTCTGAGCAGTGATTTCCCTCGAACGCATAACCCTCTCTTCTTTCTTGGGTTCTTCATGGACCCTCTTTTGAATCGGATCTTCAGGTTCCTCTTCAATCTCGGGAGCCTCCTCAATCAGCTTCGCGATGTCAATTTTTTCAGAAACAACAACCTTCTGGACGGGCTGTTCGTTCAACTCCTTGTCCTCGCTGAAGGAAGTGACCGCCTCAAGGGGCGCTTCTGGAATATGTTCTTCTTCTTTCTCTTCAGGATACTCTTCTGCGACTGGCGTTTCAACGGGAATTTCTTTTGGAGTAGGAACAGCCACATCTTCAACGTGTTCTTGGAGGGGGGGCTCTTCAATGGGCGCGGGAGGAGCAACTTCAACAGGAATCTCTTTCTTCCCAAAGAGCTTGCTGAAGAATCCGCGCTTCTCTTCTTTCGGTATGGGCGCAACCTTCTTCTCGACAAGAGGTTCTGCCGCTTTCGAGACTGAAGCGACCTCTGGAATACTAGTTTTCCCAGTCTCTTCAGAATTTTTCTTGACCGGAACCTCAACTATTTCTTCTGGCGCTTCCTCGTCTATTTTTTTGGTGAGCGCCGAGATTCCCGCTTTGAGTTTTTCCTTGAGAAACTTAAACATCTGATAGCTCCTTCTCCAGTTCGGCCGCGCGCGACACGAGCTTGTCGATGTTCTGCGCGAGCGCGACACGGAATTCCTGCAGCTCGTCCTTCTGCTTCGCGACGAGCGCGCGGGCGTCCGCGACCGAGCGGTCGACAACAACCCCTGCCCCCACATTCAACAGCAGCTTCTCCGGCCGATGCAGCGTGGCTTTCGCGAAAATTCCGTTGTTGAAGGGCACGAGCACTTCCTCGCCGCCCTCCAGCTTCGAAAACTCATCAAGGCTCTGCAGCGTCCCCATGGCGTCGACTAGCTGGGTGTCGGCCATCTCGAGTTGCTCTTTCAGCTGCTTGATATTGTGGTCGAGAAGCTGGTACTCAAGCATTTTCTTCTGTGTATTCTCGCTTGGAGACTTGCTCATGTTTTCCTCTGACAATGACGCCCATAGGCGCGCCTTTGAAAATGCTGGTAATCAGTTCCGCGGTGAACTGCGCGAGGCTCACGACCTTGATTTTAGGGAGCATCTTTTCCTTGGAGATGTGAATAGTGTCAGCGACAATGACCTCTTTAATGGCCTTTTCCGATAGGTTCTGTTTTGCAGCCCCTGAAAGCACAGCATGGGTCGCGCACAGGATGATATCCTTCGCCCCGCGCTTCTTGAGCTCTCGAGCCGCGTTGGCCATGGTGCCGCCGGAATCAATGATATCATCAATAATGATACAATTCCTACCCTTCACATCACCGATGACGTTTACGGTCTCGACTTTGCCGTGCGCGGGCCTGCGCTTGTCGATGAGCGCAATGGGCGCGTCGAGGTCTTTCGCCAGCCGGCGCGCGCGCTTGGCCCCGCCGACGTCAGGGGAGACAATCGTCAAGTCCTTAATCGCAGAAAGGGGCTTCGCGAGAATCGGCATCGCCTCGAGATTGTCCACTGGAATGTCAAAGAATCCCTGAATCTGGTCAACGTGCAAATCGAACGTAACGACGCGGTCCACGCCTGCCCTTTCAATTAGGCTCGCGACAAGCTTCGCCGTAATGGGTTCCCGCGACCTGGCTTTCCGGTCCTGTCTCGCGTAGCCGAAATAAGGAATGACTGCCGTAATCTCCTTCGCGGACGCTCTTTTCAGGGCGTCAACCACAATCAGGAGTTCCATTAGCGTGTCGTTGACCGGTGGCGACGTGGAATGGATGACAAAGACGTGGTGCCCGCGCACCGATTCCAGAATATGCGCGTAGGTCTCGCCGTCGTTGAATCGCTTGGTCTCGATGGGCGTCAAAGGCACGCCCAGGCATTCGGAGACTTTCTTCGCGAACTCCGGGTTAGAGGAGCCTGAAATGAGCGTGATGTTCTCGGTCATGCTGGTGATTCAGAACCCTGCCACCTTTATAAGATTTACTTTGTCGGGAGCGGGAAATCCCCACAGCAACCCTTATAAATGAGCCTCAATACTCAATTATCAATAGCGGGGTAGGGCAGCCAGGAGTGCCCGGAGGGCTCATAACCCTCAGGTCGGTGGAAGCGGTGGATAGCCGCTGCCGAATTCAAATCCACTCCCCGCTATTTTTCTTTCCATTTCCTTATTTTGTTGAGGTGCTTAGGGCTTTCAAATCCGATGGTCTCTTGCCATTTTCTTAGGTTGTCCTTTCCGTTCATCTCTATTCGATTTATGAACGTATATTCTCGGATTCCTCGTGGATTTTTCACAGGATAATCATAGATTTCAACCAATTGGAGTCCTCTTTTCCTAAGTTCTAATGCCACTTCTCGTATGAGTTTCTTGCTTTGTGAGGCAAGGCTAATGACAGGATAATAAGGGATTTCTCGATATCGTTTTTTGAACGTAATACACCCATCCGTATCAAAAAGGCCGCGCAGAAAAGCGTCCATAAACTGAGGGTGCTTGCGAATTCCAGGAGGGATTTGCAAGGCATGATTTTTTCTGCCATGGTGGAGTCCAACTATCTCAGTAAGAAATCGGAATAGTGTTTTGGAATGCAAGGCAAATCCGAAGGTTGTTCTGGAATCATGGTGCATGAACGAAGGAGTGAAGCCAAAATTCCGATTGAATTTAGGACCGATGACATCAATATAGAGCTCCTGCTCATCTTTAGGGTTTCCGACGCATTTGATGACAAAATCATGCTTTTCTTTTCTAAGGTAAATGCTGCCATCACCCACGAGAATACCGCAGAGATACGCAAGGTCTTCGGTAAGCTGCAATGGAAGGCAGAGTCCTCTCTTTTTATCAAGGGAACTAAGCGGGATGCGCACTTCAAGGAAGCTGTCTTGGTTCATATGTCTCTTCTTTTCTTGGACTTTAAATTTGCGGCGCGCGCAGAAATGTCCAGTGTCTAGTGTGGACAACGCTATTTTAGCCGCCCATGACAACACTTTAATACTTCTTCTTTCACGTCACCACTATGAGAATCCTCGGCATAGACGAAGCGGGCAGGGGCCCCGTCATCGGCCCTCTGGTCATGGCGGGTGTCGTCGGCGATGAGAAGAAGCTCAAGGCCCTCGGCGCCAAGGACTCGAAGATGCTCACGCCCAAGCAACGGGAAGACTTGTTCGAGCAAATTAAATCGCTCGCTACCGATTACAAGATTGTTATTATCCCTCCAGCGGAAATCGATGCCGCCGTGCTCTCAAAGAATACCAATCTCAACTGGCTCGAAGCTGACCACGCTGCCGAAATCATCAACGCCCTCAAGCCCGACCGCGCGATAGTCGATTGCCCGAGCAACAACCTCAAAAAATACACCGAGTACCTCGTGAAAAAGCTCACGTGCAAGCCGGAGATGGTCGTTGAGCACAAGGCGGACGCGAACTATCCGAGCTGTTCAGCCGCCTCCATCCTCGCGAAAGTTACGAGAGACCGGGAAATCGAGAAGCTGGAGAAGAAAGTCGGCCCGCTCGGCTCCGGCTACCCCAGCGACCCGACGACACAGGCCTTCCTTAAGCGTCATTACTTGGATTATCCAGGCATTTTCAGGAAGAGCTGGGAATCCTACAAGCGCCTCGTTGAAGTGAAGAAGCAGAGAAATTTAGGAGAGTTCTAACTACCTTTTGAGCGAAATTCGTTTACAATGCGCGCACGTCCCCGTCAATTCAATTTGGAAATGGCAGACATCGTCTTCAACGAGCGTATTGAGAAAATCAACGTTCGCGATTGAAACGTGCTTGACCTTCCCACATTTCTCACAGTGGAAATGCGCGTGATTGGTCTGATGCAGCGAGTAAATCTTCTTGTTCTCGCAAACGAACGAATGGATACTCCCCTCTTCCTCCAGCGCGTTCAGGAAGCGGTAGATGGTAGCTAAGCTCAATCCTTTGGATGCGAGCCGAGCATGGAGCTCCGAAGCGTCAAAGAAAGCAGAGAACGACGCAATCTCATCATGCATCAGCCGCTTCTGTTTCGTCATCCTGCTCATAAGACAAGGGACCAGGCGTGTTATATAAACCTTATTGAGAATGATTTGCAATAAACTTTATATACTCAGAGCCGCGGAGAACAACCATGGCGGGTGTATGGCTCTGGGCTCTCGGAAGTGTATTGGTAGTCAGCCTGCTCTCCTTGATTGGCGTCATCACTCTGCCGTTCAAGGCGAAGAAGCTTGAGGGCTTCCTCACTTTCGCCATCTCCTTTTCCGCGGGCGCTCTCTTTGGCGACGCGTTCCTCCACCTCTTGCCGGAAGTTGTCCAGAAGTCAGGCTTCGGCGTGCAAATCTCCCTCTATATTATCTGCGGCATCGCGGCGGGCCTTGTCATGGAGAAAATCATCCACTGGCGCCACTGCCATATGCCTATCACTAAAGGGCATATCCACCGCTTCGCGTGGATGAATCTTTGGGGCGACGCGGTGCACAATTTTATCGACGGCATCATCATCGCTTCCTCTTACATCATCAGCGCGCCGGTCGGAATCGCTACAACCCTCGCGGTCATTTTTCACGAGATTCCGCAGGAGATCGCGGACTTTGGCGTCCTCGTCCATGGCGGATTCAGCAAGGCTCGCGCCCTGTTCCTCAATTTTATCACCGCCTTGGCCTCGGTCATTGGCGCCGTGGTCGCGCTCCTCGCCAGCGCCTCCCTGCCCAACCTCACGCTCTTCCTTGTCCCCTTTTCCGCGGGAACCTTTATCTACATCGCGGGCTCCGACCTTATCCCGGAGATGCACCACGAGGAGAAGCTCTCAAAGAGCCTCGGCCAGTTCCTCGTCTTCGCGCTCGGCGTCGGCTTCATGGCTCTCCTTAAATTCTTAGGCTAACTCACTTCTATTTGCGTACCTCTCTATTTTTACCGAAACCTTTTTATAACCCTTTAATAAGTCTTAAAGAAATCCTTTAAAACCCGCATTAAACCCTTAAAAAAGGGCAAAGAAGAACCATGAAGGAAATCGTTTTCAAAAACAATATTCTGCAGAAGGACGGTCGCGTGAAAATCCCGTCCCCTATTATGGAATCGCTCGGCATCAGGGAAGGCCATCAGATAGACATCATCCTCGACACCCAGAAAGACCACATCATTATCCGGAAACATGACAAAAATTAACAAGCTCGTCCTGCACGGCTTCAAGTCGTTCGCGAAGTTCACGGAGATTCAGTTCGGCGACAAGTACAATTGTGTTATCGGGCCCAACGGTTCCGGGAAGAGCAACATCCTCGACGCGCTCACCTTCGTTCTGGGCAAGGCCGGCGCCAAGAGCATGCGCGCGGAAAAATCCTCCAACCTTATCTACAACGGCGGCAAGTCGAAGAAAGCCGGAGCGAAAGGCGAGGTCAGCATCTTCTTCGACAACAAGGACAAGACCTTCCCGACAGAGGAGCAGGAAGTGAAGGTCACAAGAATCATCCGCCAGAACGGTCAGTCTATCTACAAAATCAACGACGAGGTCCGCACGCGCCAGCAGATTGTCGACCTCCTTCACATCGCGAGAATTGACCCCGACGGCTACAACCTTATCCTTCAGGGAGACATCGTCAGGTTCTGCGAGATGTCAACGACAGAGCGCCGCCTCCTCATCGAGGAAATCGCGGGCATCTCGGTCTACGAGGAAAAGAAGCAGAAAGCCGTAGGCCAGCTCCAGAAGGTCGAGGAGCGCCTCAAGGAAGCGGAAATCATCCTCGCGGAAAGAAAAACCTACCTCAAAGAACTCCAAAAGGACCGCGACCAGGCCCTAAAATTCAAGGAACTCTCAGAGAACGTCAGAATATACAAAGCCTCTCTTATCAAGCTCCAGATGGACAAGCGCGAGGCGGAAGCCGGGGACCTGAAAAAGCGCGTCGACGAGCAGCTCGCGTTAGTCAAGGAAGCCGAAGAGCGCATCGCCAAGTTCCGGGAGCAGATTGCCAAGAAGAAGGGGGAAATCGAAGCCCTCACCAAGGAAGTCGAGGAGAAAGGCGAAACCGACCAGGTGAACCTCAACCGCGAAATCGAGGACATGAAAGTGGAGATGGCGAGAAGGACGAGCCGCCTCGAGCTCACCGAACAGGAAGTCAAGCGCGTCTCAGGGCGAGAAAAAGAAACCACCGGCACGTTAGAAGAACTCACAAAGAAAGTCGAGGATATCGGTGCCCAGAAAGCGGAGCTCGAGACGAGAAGAAAAGAGCGCCAGAAGGAGCGCGAGCTCATCGAGAAGAAAATCAAGGCCTTCCGGGAGAAGAACAACCTGGAGCAGGCCGGCGAGATTGAAAAGAACGTCGAGGAATCCGACAAGAAAATAGACGAGCTCGCGAAGGACATCAACCAGATGCGCGAGACTCAGCACAATCTCCTGAGGGAAAAGGACGCCGCGGACCGCGAGCTCGGCCTCATCGTGGACGCCATGGCGAAGGTCAGCCTCCTCGAGAAGGAGCACAAGCAGCAGCTCGATGGCATCAAGCAAAAGCGCGAGTCCTTCAAAGCCTCGGCGCTGGAGCTCAACAAGGTTCTCGACGAGGACTCGAAGCTCTCCGCGAAGATTGGCGAATCGCGCCAGCTCCTCACGGAAAGCCAGGAGCAGCTAGCCAAGCTCCAGGCCCGTCAGGCGAGCATCAGGGAATTCTCACAAAGCGACCGCGCCATCAAGGAAATTCTCGACAGAAAAACGAAGGGAGTCTATGGCACGGTTTCAGAGCTCGGCACCGTAGAGGCGAAGTACGCTCTCGCCCTGGAAGTCGCCGCGGGCATCAAAATCAAGAGTATCGTAGTCGATGACGAGAAACTCGCGCAGCAGCAAATCGAGCATCTCCGAAGGACGCAGTCCGGAATCGCGACTTTTGTCCCGCTCACGACCATTAGGTCCAAACATCTTTCAGATAGCGCGAAGAAGCTCATTACCGCGAAAGGATGCCTCGGCCCCGCGACGAAGTTCGTCAAGTTCGACCCGCAGTTCAGGCCCGTCTTCGAGTCCGTTTTCGGCGATGTCCTTGTCGTGGAAAGTCTAGATGTGGCGAGGCGCTTCGGCATCGGCGAGGCCAAGATGGTCACGCTCGACGGGGATTTCGCCGATGTCTCCGGAACCATGAAAGGCGGCTACCACGCGAAGAAGCGCCAAGGCATGGGTTTCAAGGAGGCTCAGCTCGACAAGGAGCTCGAGGCCTTCACGGCCAGTGTCGCGGAAGCGGAAGGCGCCCTCTCTGTATTCCAGTCCAGGCGCGAGGAGCTCGAGAAGAAGATGACCGAGCTGCGCACCCGCAAGGCGGAGCTCGAGGGCGAAATCATCAGGGAAGAGAAGAGCCTCCACCTAGACGCAGGGGATGCCTCCCTCTCAAAATCCAAGGAGCAGGAAATTCAGGATCGCGCCAAGAACTTGGAGAAGAAAATCAACGAGCTTCAGGACTCCCTTCTGGAGAAGAATCGCGAGCTCGCGAAATACAAGACTGAAAAGCAGATGCTCCGCGACCAGATATCTCATCTCAGGAGCCCGATGCTCATCGCGGAGCTCGCGGCCTACGAGGAAAAAGGCCGCCAGCTCGTCCAGGAAGTCACCCAGCTCGACGCCGAGCTCCGCAACGCCCAGGTGCAAGTCTCAGACCTCTTCGCCCCGGAGATGGAAAAGACCCGCTCCCAGCTCGTCCAGCTGAAGAAGGAGCAGCAAGGATTCGAGAAGGAGCAGCAGGAGCTTAAGAAAGACATCGACAAGCGCAAGGCCGTTCTCGCCAAGAAGGAGGAGGAAGCCCGCGCGTTCTACCAGAAGTTCAAGGAGCTCTTCAACCAGCGTTCCATCCTCGCGACAGACATTAACAAGCTGGATCTCGACATCGTCCGGCAGAACGAGAAATCGAGGGAAGCCGAAATAAAAAACAACACGCTCTCCATCAAGAACGCTGAAATCCTGGCGGGTCTCGCGGGCCTCAGGGAGGAATTTTCCCAATACGAGGGCGTGACGCTCGACACCGAGAAGAGCGAAGAGCAGCTCAAGTACCAGCTTGTGCGCTTCGAGAAGATGAAAGAGGAGATTGGCAGCGTCAACATGCGCGCCCTGGAGATTTATGAGCAGATCGCGCAGGAGCACGCGAAGCTCGTCGAGAAGAAAGACACGCTCGCGAAAGAGAAAGCGGATGTCGAGGCGCTCATGGCCGAGATTGAGGGCCGCAAGAAGGAGCTCTTCATGAGGACCTTCGACAGCCTCAACCGGGAGTTCCAGAAGATTTTCTCGACTCTCTCAAAGAAAGGCCAGGCGGAATTGGAACTGGAAAACAAGGAGGACCCCTTCGCGGAAGGCGTCTGGATAAAAGTGCGCATCGCGGGGCAGAAATTCCTCGATATTCGTTCCCTCTCCGGTGGCGAGAAGACGATGACTGCCTTGGCCTTCATCTTCGCCATCCAGGAGCACGACCCCGCTTCTTTCTACATCCTCGACGAGGTCGACGCAGCCCTCGACAAGCACAACGCCGAGAAGCTCGCGAAGCTCATCCACGGCTATTCAGACCGCGCGCAGTACATCCTGATCTCCCATAATGACGGCGTCATCGGCGAGGCGCACAACCTCTACGGCATCTCGATGGATGAGGACGGCGTCTCGAAAGTTGTGAGCCTGAAGGTCTAAAATGAATATCGCGATTTTTTCCGACACGTATCTCCCTAAAATAGACGGCGTTGTCAAGTTCGTCACGACCGCCTCAGACTACTTGGTGGGGAAGGGTCATCGGGTCGCGATTTTCTGCCCGAAATATCCGGGGCACAAGGACGATATCTCAAACCACCTGCAGGTCTTTCGGTTTTCCTCATTCTCTCTTCCCAGTTATCGCGATGTCAAGGTCACGCTGATTGTTCCCAAGACTGTTGAGCGTTTGCTTAGGGCGTTCCACCCGGATGTGGTGCACATCAATACGCCCGGACCCGTGGGGAAGGCGGGCGCGATAGCCGCGCACAAGCTGGGGATTCCGCTTATTGGAACCTATCACACTCTGGTTTCTGAGCAGATGAGCTACTTGACTCCGCGGCAGTTGTTAGGAATCAACCGGTTGATGGAGTGGATGACCGGAACGAATTACAGCGCCGTAGAATTTCTCAAAAATGAAGGGAGCCTTCTCAAAAAATTAGGGTGGTGGATTTCCTGGATGGCGTACCGGCCGTGCGACCTTGTGCTAGCGCCCTCCCGCGCAATCTGCCGTCTGCTAAAAACTAAGTATCCCTCCGCGAATGTGCTGGCACATTCCAACGGCATTGACCTGAAAGGGTTCCCCCGGAAACGTCAGTATCCCACCGCCGGCCGCTTCCAGTTCATCTATGTCGGGCGCATCTCCTTTGAGAAGAGCGTAGACGTTGTTATTCAGGCGCTGGCGCAGGTTATCAAGAAGAAAGGGGTTCATCTCTATTTGGACATCGTGGGAGAAGGTCCAGCACGGCATTCCCTCGAGAGGATGGTGGCGAAGGAGGGTCTTGAGGCCTATGTCCGTTTCTTCGGGAGAATGAGTACAGAAGAGCTGAGCGCGAGGTACCGTTCGGCGGACGCGTTCATTACCGCTTCGGCGATGGAAACACAAGGGATTGTTCTCTTGGAGGCCATGGCTTCAGGCTTGCCTATAGTGGGCGTGCGAAAATACGCGATTCCTGACTTGGTCGAGGAGGGCGCGAATGGGTTTTTGGCGGAGCCGTATGACTCAAATGCGCTCGCGAAGGCAATTTGGCGGCTTATTGAGAATAGGTCAAAAATAAAACAACTCGGAGACGCTTCGTATAGAAAAGTAAAAGGACATCGGTTAGAGCTCTGGATGGGCAAGCTTGAGCGCATCTACCGCGCTATGTCTTCTTCTTCTTCTTCTTCTTCTTCTTCTTCTTCTTCTTCTTCGGGCCGTATTCGCCAAATCGATAAGTGAATCGGTTTTTTCCGATTTCCCCTCTGAACAGGCGATAGAGAAATGCGCAAACATATTTCACTCCTAGCTTGAGCCTTCCCTCTTTCTCGAATCTGCGGACGCTCACGTTCACGCTAAGAGGGAGCATCCGGTAACTCCCCGCTTTCCTGGAGCGTCGGGAGTAGTCAAAATCCTCGGCAAGCACCACTTCTCTGTCGAATCCGCCAATCCGCCGGTGGGCGCTCCGGGTTGAGGCCATGCAGCTGCCGACAGCAAGCGGGGAAACCCATTGGAACGCCCAAAGGAGGGCATTGAGCAGGGAATAGTAGGCCCAATCAATGGGATTTCTGCTGTCAGGCCAGATATACACGCCAGCGCAGGCGAGCTTCCTTTTGCCCATTTCTCGCGCGAACGCTTCCACGAAATCCGGCTTCACCAGCGTGTCGGCGTCAAAGAACAGCAGCCAGCGGCCGCTCGCCCGTTTCGCGCCCTCGTTCCGCGCCGCGGATACCGAGCGGAAGCGATGGATAAAAAAAGTGAATTGTTTGAACTTTTTCCTGAACGCTAGGGCAGCTTTCCGGGTGTTATCCGCACTATTACTATCGGAAACAATGACCTCGAAATCCTGGTAGGTTTGTCGCGCGAGGGCGTTGAGAAGGCGTGGAAGGTAATCTTCCTCATTAAGGGTAATAATAATGATACTAATCATATCCCCCTCATCCACAATTCCTTATAAAAACCTTTCCGAAGCGCTTATATAGAACCGTCCTCCCTATTCCGCTCTATGAATCGGGGCATGGCAAAAAAGAGAATCTTGATAATCGAGGACGAAAAGCCCATTCTGGAAGCGGAAGCGATGCTGCTCGAGTCCGACTACGAGGTCTTCAAGGCCTCAGACGGCAAGAGCGGCTTCGAACTCGCGAAGAAGCACAAGCCTGATCTTGTGGTGCTGGATCTCATGCTCCCCCACCGCGGCGGCTATGACCTGTGCTTCAGTTTCCGTCAGGACCCTACGCTTAAGAAAGCGAAAATCCTGATGGTCACCGCACTCTCCCAGGATATCGACAAGGTCAAGGGGAAGATGGTGGGGATGGACGACTATCTCACCAAGCCCTACGAGCCGAGTCTCTTCCTCGAGAAAGTGCGCAAGCTGCTTTCCTAGCATGCTGCCCTGGTCGCGGTTCTGATGGCCTGGCTCCCTCCCAGCATCGACCCTGCACTATTCTTGGACGTAATGAGCTTTCGCAGGCTCGCTTATTTTCTCGGAACTCCCGGCGGAGAGCTTCTCAAGCGCGCCGCGGAGATGGTGTTTTATCTGCTCATCGTCTGGATGATTCTCGCGGAGTACCGCCAGCGCAAGCGGCGCGATTACAAATATCTCGCGGCCGGCTTCTTCGCGCTGTTCGCGAGGAACGCCATCATGTCGCTTATTCTCTTCAGCGGCGTCTTCGGCACGGTGCCATTCACGCGCTTCTCTCTCGCGTTCCTCTTCCTCGACCAGGCATTAGAGAGCCTCGCCTTGCTCGCGATTGTGGGCGCGTTCCTTTTTCCAGTATTCAGGAAGTGCGCCCAGCGGTTCCAGGGCCTGGTTATGCTCTGGAGTGTTGGCGTGGGAATGGCGCACCTTGCAGTATACACGCTTGTCAAACAGTCTTTATGTTCCCAGCCGCTAGGGGAAGCGCTTGTCGACGCCATTCAAATCAGCGTTCTGCTTCTCCCCTTCTTCGTTATTCGGAAGGCATCGTATCAGCGGCCCCGCTTCGCCCGTTCGGTGCTGGTGGCGTTCGCCGTCTACATCGTATGGCCGCTCACGAACGTTATCAGCTATCTGCTCATTGGGTACGTCGACCCGCGCGTGCGTGTTATCGAGCATCCGCTCCCCTTTATCTCCATGTTCCTCTTGCTTCGCGCAGTCTACTTGGATATGGTGGACAAGGCAGGGCTTTACAGCAAACTCAGGCAGAGCGAAGCCACCATCCAGCATGAGAAGAAGCTCAATCAGCTGAAAGATAATTTTATCTCCATCGTCAGCCACGAGCTCCGCACTCCTTTGACGTCTATAAAGCTGTATCTCGCGTTGTTGCGGCAGGGGAAATTCGGAAAAATCCTGCCCAAACAGGAGAGCGCCATGAAGACGGTCTACGATGAGAGCACCCGTCTTTCTGACCTGATCACAGACCTCCTAACCCTAAAAAAGATGGAATCAGGAAAACTCGAACTGGAAAAAGTTCGGTTCTCCCTCCCTGAAATCATCGACGATCTCTATATTCATATCGCCCGCGAGAAAGGCATGAGCGTTGAGGCGAAATTGGCGCCGTGCGCCGTCCTAGGCGACAGGAACCGCCTCAAACAGGTCTTCATCAACCTCATGAACAACGCCATCAAGTTCTCTGAGAAAGGAGGCACAATCACGTTGTCCTGCGGAAACAAAGGGAACCAATGCTTCTTCGCCGTCTCAGACACCGGCTCTGGAATCCCAAAAGAAGAGCTCCCCAAGATTTTCGATAAGTTCTACCAAGTCGAGGACGCGCTCACAAGAAAGAACCAGGGCATCGGCCTCGGCCTCTCCATCGTGAAGCAGATTGTCGAACTCCACGGAGGAACTGTCGATGTGAAATCTGAAGTGGGCAAGGGCTCGACGTTCACGGTTTGGATTCCTAAGAATTAAAGGATGCGTCGGCCGGCAGAGAACTCCAGAGCCCCCGATTCGCTTCATGCTCTGGCGTGCGGCTTTACGCCGCACTCCGTACTTAACTGCCGGAACAGTTATGCGTCGGCCGGGATTCGAACCCGGATCAAAAGCTGTCTTTGCGTAAGCAAAGGCCCAGGAAGGCCGCTGCCTGACGTGTGGAAGGCTTCTATCCTAGCCGTTGGACTACCGACGCGCAACACGTTGGATTGCGTAATGGTTTTTAAAGCTAACGTGAGGGGGGCGAGAAATCAGACTTCCAGCGCCCAGCAAGATATTTAAACCGCCCGAGGATTCAGCAAGCTATGCCTAACGACAAGGACGTCAAGCGTGAATTCAAGCTCGAGGCATCAAAGAACTACGAGAAATTCTACGCCGTCAACGTCCTCAAGTCCGAGGGCTTCCAGAGGAAGAAGTGCGCCTGTGGCACTCAATTTTGGACCGTTAACGCGGACCAGACAACCTGCGGAGACCCTGCATGCTCAGGCGGATTCAGATTCTTCAACGGCACTCCCGCCAAGCATAAAATGGATTACATCGAGCTCTGGCAGGAGTTCGCCAAGTTCTTCCAAGCGAGAGGATACACGCCCATCAAGCGCTACCCTGTCGTCGCGAGGTGGCGCGATGATACTGATTTTGTCCAAGCGTCCATCTACGATTTCCAGCCGTATGTCGTCTCAGGGGAAGTCAAGCCGCCTGCCAATCCGCTCGTCGTCCCTCAGTTCTGCTTGAGATTCAATGACATCGACAATGTCGGCATCACTGGCGCGCATTACACTGGATTCGTCATGATCGGTCAGCACGCCTTCATGCCGCCGGAAAAATGGAACCAGGAAAAATACTTCACAGACATTCACGAATGGCTCACAAAAGGGCTGATGCTCCCCAAGAAGGAAATCACCTACCATGAGGACGCGTGGGCGGGCGGAGGAAACCTCGGGCCGTGCATGGAATACTTCTCGCGGGGCCTGGAGCTCGGCAATCAGGTGTACATGATGTACGAGCAGAGGGGAAACGTCAGAAAAGAGCTCAACCTCAAGGTGCTCGACATGGGCATGGGGCATGAGCGCAATGCCTGGTTCACGCAGGGCACAAGCACAAGCTACGAGACCACCTTCCCCACCGTCTGCAAGAAGCTCTTTGAAAAAACCGGCGTCAAGGTCAATAAGAGTGTCATTCAAAAATTCCTCCCCTACTCTTCTTACCTCAATGTCGACGAGGTCGAAAGCATAGACAAGACGTGGCAGGAAGTCGCGAAAAAGATAGGGATGGACACCAAGGAACTGAAGGAACAAATTCTCCCTCTTTCAGCGGTCTTCAGCGTCGGCGAGCATTTGCGCTCCTTGCTCTTCGCCTTGAGCGACGGCGCCCTGCCGAGCAACGTGGGAGGCGGCTACAATCTGCGCGTCATCCTCCGAAGAGCGTTAGGCTTCATCGATTCCTACGGCTGGGACGTCGATGTCAACGACCTATGCGACTGGCACGCGTCCTATCTCAAGCCGCTGTTCCCCGAGCTCTCCGAAAATCTTGAGAACGTTAAGAAAATCCTCGACGTGGAAAAGCGCAAGCACGCCGCGACGAGAGAGAAGACCCGGCAAATTGTCTCAAAGCTGCTCGATAAAGTGATTACGGAAGAGAAGCTCATTGAATTATACGACTCCAATGGTATCCTTCCGGATGTCGTAAAGGAAGAGGCGTCAAAAGCAGGGAAAACCGTAACTATCCCCGATGATTTCTACGCGAAAGTCGCCGAGCGCCACGAGCAGCAGGAGCAGGCGCACGCGACGAACAAGGCGGAGCAGTTGGACCTCAAAGGCATCCCTGGGACTAAAGCACTCTACTACGAAGATTATGCTCTTTTATGCTCCCATGGAAACGTGATAAAGATTATTGGCAAGGATGTCGTCCTCGACCAGACCGTAGCCTATCCCACCTCAGGTGGCCAGGTCAACGATAAGGTGTGGCTCAACGGCCAGGAATCAGAAGCTATCTTCAAGCAGGGCGCGGTCATCGTGCACCGTCTCAAAGAAGCGCCGAAGTTCAAGGAAGGGGGTGCGGTAGAGGTCAAAGTCGATGCAGCGCTCCGCAAGCAACTTGCGCAGCATCACACCGCGACGCACGTCGTCGGCGCTGCGGCAAGGTCGGTTCTCGGCTCGCACATCAACCAGGCGGGCGCGAAGAAGACCGAGGAAAAGGCGCATCTCGACATTACTCATTTTGAAGCGCTTACCGAAGAAGAAGTTAAGCGCATAGAAGACTGCGCGAATGGGCTGGTCAAGAAAGATTACGCTATCTCCAAGAAGTTCTATCCAAGAGACGAGGCAGAGAAGGAATTCGGCATGCGGCTCTACCAGGGCGGAGCTGTTCCCGGCAACACGATTCGTGTTGTTAATATTTCAGGAATCGACGTGCAGGCCTGCGGCGGCACCCACCTGAACCGCACCGGCGAGATAGGCAAGGTCCGTATCCTCAAAGCGAGCAAAATTCAGGACGGCATCGTACGACTCACATTTACGGCGGGAAAGGCAGCGGAGCAGACCAGCGCCGGCTCAGAAGAAATTATCAAGAAAGCCGCGGAGCTTTTAGGCGTTGACACCGATCAGGTGCCAGGCAGGGCCGCCGAGGTCTTCGAGCTCTGGAAGAAAGCGAAGAAGCTCCAGAAGAAGGGACAGAAGCCCGCACCGGGAGAGCTCGACTTCAAGAGTGCCGCCCGCTCAACAGGCGACCTTCTCGAAGAGACCGCGAAAGCGCTTCAGGCCCAAAAGGAGCATCTTCTCAATACCCTGTCCAGATTCCTAAGGGAGATTGAAGAGACAAAGAGATAAATTTTTATAGGCACCTTCCAAAAATGAGGGTATGGACGCAACCACGCTCGACCTCATCAAGCTTCTGGTGTCGGTTCTCATCGGCGCCTTCCTCGGCATCGAGCGCAGGAAGGCGGGAAAACCGGCGGGGCTCAGGACACTCTCCCTCGTCAGTTCGGGCGCAACGCTGGCTGTCATCACCATGCTCAACGCGTTTCCCAACGATACCTCTCGCGTCATCCAGGGCATTCTCACAGGCATCGGGTTTCTCGGCGCGGGCGCCATCATCTCAAACCGGGAAGGGATTTCAGGCCTCACGACCGCGGCCAGCATCTGGGCCACTTCAATCATTGGCGTCGCCATCGGTCTGGGCGAGTTCGTCCTCGGTATCACCTTCGCGGTCATCGCCTACTTCGTGCTGGAGATGGGGCATGTCGAGGAACTGATTGTAGGCCGGAAAAAATCATCAAAATAATTTCTTGAGAATATCGACCGTATAAAGCATGATGGCGTGCGCCTGTTCCTCAGAAGGAGCGAACGGCTCTTTCTTGGTGTGCACGGAGTAGATGCGCACTTGGTTGATGAGGTGAATCTGCTGAGCAATGGCCGGGTCCACCAGGATGCCTTTCTCATGCAGCTTCGAAACAAGGTTGCCTAACCCTATTCCAGGGCTTTTCTCCAGCAGGTCGTTCTTGGTCACGTCATAATATTTGCGATGGAGTGCGGTCTCAAGGATGCGGCCGCATAAGATGACGCAGGAGCGGAAGCATTTGGCGTCAAAGCAGCGATGCGTCTCGTCGATATCCGCCTGCAGCTCGCTCCTGATTTCAGGTGGCATCCCTTTCAGCGCGGGCCGCGCAGCTTTCTGCGGCGATTCGAGGGCGAGGGAAACCGCAACAAGCCGGTCGAGGAGGCGTTTAACTCCATTCTTCTCCTGTGTCGAAGAGAGCTCGCGCAAAAGCGATTCCATCTTGCTGACTAGGATGCGATTATCCTCCAGGGAGAGCATCTCCTGTTTTCCCGGGAAAGCTATGAGCGCGCGTTTCGCCGCCTCAAAATCTGTTAAGAGGTGGGAGTGGCGCTGCTCCACATACTGGCCTTTCAGGTGAGATGTTTTCTCGAGCCTTGCGGCTGCCTCTTCGCATCGCCTGAGCGCTGTAAGGAAGTCAGTCATAGCCTCTTCTTGCGTCCCTAAGTTTTTATAAGTTGTGGCAACGCATAAATAGAGGAACAAACTCTCGCAAACTATGATAACCTGGCAGGACTTCGAGAATGTAGGCATCCGCGTCGGAACCATTGTGGAAGTCAGTGATTTCCCCGAAGCGAGAAAACCTGCATACAAGCTGAAAGTCGACCTCGGAGAACTGGGAATCAAGAACTCCAGCGCCCAGCTCACAAAGCTCTATTCTAAGGAAGACCTGCTAGGAAAACAAGTCATCTGTGTCACAGGATTCGCGCCAAAGCAAATCGGCCCGTTCAGGTCAGAAGTGCTCACCACTGGCTTCATCCAGAAAGACGGCTCCGTCGTTCTGGTGATTCCGGAACGTCCCGTCGAGAATGGCGCGAAGCTCGCGTAAAAGCGAAAATTTAAGTAAGGTGAGGCATTCTAGCTTTCTATGAACCCACAGAAGAGCCAGATGGTTGTTGTTTCTGTTAGCTCCGCTCCTCTCCCGCTTCCGGCACACTAGTGCATCAGTACTTTCTTTGATTCTGTAACCATGAGGCACAACGACCATGAAACTAGAAACACGTATAAACGACGGCATTGACAGACTCGGAGAGGGCTCTGCCCTGAGTACGACTCGTGATGGCCTTCCGGACTAGAATTGGATTTCTCGGCGCTGGCAATATCGCGGAAGCGATGATTGGCCGGCTGTATACAGACTCCTCTTTTGACGTCGCGGCGAGCAGGAGGGACGCAGCAAAACTCGAGGAGCTTGGCAAAAAATATGGCGTGGAAACCTACTCTAGCAACCGCGGCCTTGTTGAGCGCTCGGATGTTGTCGTTCTGGGAATAGAGCCTTCTTCGCTTGCGGCTGTATTAAAAGAGGTGCATGGGCAGCAGGCGAAGCTCTGGATTTCGCTCGTCAACGGCGCGTCGCTTGCTTATTTGCAGCAGTCGCTAGGGAAGCAGGCGCTCGTGCGTGCCATGCCTCAGATAGGATTCAAGTACGGGCACAGCGTAACGTGGTACGCGGCAAATGGAGATTGTGCGCAAGGCGATATCGCGCTGGCGGAGCGCGTCTTCGCGGCAGGCGGCATTTCGAGGCGCATAGGGGAAAGCCAGATGAACGCGGCGACGGCTTTCTCGTGCGAGCCCGGCCTTCTTGTGCAGGACTTGATAGCGGACCAAAAAGCGCTGGATGGCGAAGGTCTTAAGGTAGACGCGCAGGCACTCGCTTATCTCCTGAGAGGCACCGCGTCCAAAATCGAGGAGCTTGGCATTAAGGGGGCGTCAGCCTCTGTCGCGACGAAAGGTGGCTCGACAGAGGCCGCGCATCGCTTTGCTGAAGGGAAGGGGTTGTATGCCCTGCGAGAACAGCGAGTTTCAGCTTGCGTCAGGAAGAGCGAGGAACTCTCGAGAAAAACATAGCCAATTTCGTCTGCCTCAATTGGCTGAGCAACTTGCTTTCGCGCAGCATCCCGTCCGGAAGGAAGCCAAACTCGCTTTGTATTTTTTTTCTTATATATTCCAGCATCAGCTCCTTGGAGCCGAACTGCAGCGGTTGTGAGCGCATCGCGTTCCGCGCCGCCTCCCGTGTGACCCAAACGCCGAGCGGTGCGGTATACTCTTCCGTGATGACGCGAATCGCGAGCACAGACGCCTGCCGTTTCAACTCTCGCAATTTCTCTAAGATACCGAGCCTCACGGTATAATACCCGCCAGCAGTCTCTTCGGCATAGCTAGTCCTTCCCCGGTTCGCTTCGAAGTCTGTCGACCACGTCAGCTCCTGGTTCCGAGGCACGAACGTTTCGAAGAGCTCATAGCTCCATCTCTCCGGGAAGAGCAAGACAAAGTAGTAGTTCCCGAGATGTGACCCGGTGAAGAGCAAATAATCCGCTTCAGGATAATCCCGAATCTCCTTGATGATGTGTTTCCCCAGCATGTCATCGGTCGCCGTAATCGACCATCGTGTGGGCACTAGCTTCCGATTCTCTCCAATCCCCAGCGTCCCGACAGAGAGCAGCTTGGACAGGAAGTTCTCGTCAAACCCTTTGTCGTAAAGGGAAGTCACCGCTCCCACCGCCTTGAGGTCAGTATCGTCCACTGCCTTATCAACGCGGACGTCAATGTGCGGATTCGACGTGAGTTCCGCCTTCTTCAGCCGGGCGTTCGGCCCCATAGGGGCAAGATGGCTGTCAGGGGTCAGCGTAAACCGCGGCACGCTCTCAAGCGAGATGTCTACATCAGTCGGCCGGGAAGCCATCCCAATCTCCTGCGCCAAAGTCAGGAACTTATCCCGCTCATGAACGTTCACCTTCTTTGAGCTATTCACGAGCTCTGAGCGGAAATCGATGATGCGGGGAATGGCGTACTTTTGCGCTGCCCAGTGCTTTGGGGCGTCATACTCCCAAGCGTTCTCCTGCCGTTCGGGAGGCGAGAGGATACCCACATTGACGTCCGGATACCCAAACCGCCCAACAAAAGGGGCTGGGGAATTGGATTGAAACTCAGGCTTCAGCACCTGCTTCACCTTGAAGATAGACCTCTTCTTGGAGCACAGCGGACAAGTGCAATCTGGGCTGTCAGTATGGACATACGAGAGACGCATAGCCAAACGGAGGGTAGGCGGGCATAAATAGCTTTGGGGGAGGCACTGGACACGTAACGCGGAGAGGTGGACAGCAGTCGTTGCGGCTGGTCAGCCGGGGGAAGCCCCCCTCGGGGTGGCTGACGAGGGCTGCGGAGCAGCCCGACAGCCGCCAAACACTCAAAACCGTCGTTTTCTTGTCTCCAATCGCTTTTGGGAAGCCTTATAAACGTCCTAACCTGCCTTTCCTTGTGAAAGGCCTGACCGAGGAGGAGCTGGAATCCATCCGCAAAGAATTGCGGCAGTGCAAGAAGCCCCTCTTTTTCTACGATGATGACGCGGATGGCGTGACGAGCTTCCTTTTGCTCTACCGCTGGGTCAAGGAAGGCAAGGGCATCATCGTCAAGAGCAAGCCGACCGTGGACGAGAGCTTCGCGAGAAAAGTCGAAGAGCTCGATCCGGACAAGGTGTTTGTGCTCGACATGGCTGTCATGACTGAGGAGTTTGTCGCGGCCTGTCATCGCCCCATCATCTGGATTGACCACCACCAGCCCCTCCGGCTCGACAATGTCAAGTATTTCAACCCGCGAAAGCACGTTTCAGATATCGTCTATCCTACTTCCAACATCTGCTACGACATCGTCCAGCAAGACCTGTGGCTCGCGATGGTCGGCTGTGTGGGCGATTGGCACCTTCCCTATTTCACAAAAGAGTTCTGCAAGCAGTACCCCGACCTGTTGAACGCGGATGTCAAGAACCCCGACGACGCCTTATTCGACTCCAAGATAGGAAAACTAGTGCATATCGTGAGCTTCCTGCTCAAAGGCGATACCAAGGAAGTGAAGAAGTGCGTCGAAATGCTCGGGAAAGTCCAGTCGCCCTACGAGATTCTCAATCAAGAGACAGATGCGGGCAAGTATCTGGTGAAGAAATACGAAGCCCTCTCGCACGATTACCGCAAGCTCCTGCAGGAAGCGAAGAAGAAGGCGGGCAAGGGTAAGCTGCTTGTTTTCGCTTACAACGATGATAGGATGAGTTTCACGAGCGAGCTCTCGAATGAGCTCCTCCACATCCACCCCGATAAACTTGTTATCATCGCGCGCAAAAAGGACGGCTCGATGCGCATGAGCCTGCGCTGTTCCTGGGCCAATATTCCTCCGATGCTGGATAAGGCGCTTTCGGGTCTGCAGGGAAGGGGCGGCGGGCATGAGCACGCCTGCGGAGCCGATGTTGCCGCCGAACAGTTCGACGAGTTTCTCCAGCGGCTCGAGAAATTAGCGGATGAAGAGAAGAAGTAACGTAAATTTTATATACTGGGTTCTGTCTTCTTCCTTCTATGACGTTTGCTTGCGACTTGATGCGTAAGATTCCGCTTGCCTAAAGGCTAGCGCATCGTCCCGATTTCTTCAACACGCGTTTCGCGACGTGGTGTCTTTTTATCGCCGTGTATGATGATTTCTAGAGGATGCGTGTGCCACCCCGACCATGACAGAACTCGACGAACACGCGAAGGCGTTCCTGAACGCGCTTGATTTTTACGGCGAAGATACTGCCAAGGAGATTCGGGCGGCCCTCACCGAGTATCTGACTGCGATGGGCCTCTCGTCGCTCGCCGTCAGGTTCAGGCACGCGCATCTCGAGCACCAGACCGCCCCCTTCGAGAATGTCGTCCGGATGCGCAATCCCCTCCCCCTCCTATGCCTCCAGCCCGGCTACCTGAAAGAAGGCAAATCTCCTGTCGGGTTAGTCGCCGCTCTCAAGGAAGCCTATTTCGAGAAAGGCAACGTCCCCGAAGAGATGAGATGGCCGGATACGATACACTATTAGGGGAGATGTGCTAACGTAAGTAGGAGCCAGTTGGCGCCGGTCAGCCAATTTTCTTGGCTGACGAGGGCTCGAAGAGCCCGACGGCGCCTTCCTCTAACTGGCTATTTAGCAATTAAATCGTTCGCTTCTTCATATCCTTAACTTTCTTCTCGCTCACCGGAATGTCCGAATTCTCGTCAATATCCATATCCCGCTCAGCCTCTTCCCACGCTTGCCGCAATTTCCTATTGAGTTTGTTATCCATGCGTCATCCCCTCCACTTCGTCTTTTAAAGCGATAAACCTATCAACTTGGTCAGGCAGTTCTTGAGTATACCGTTCCACAACCGCGGAGAACGGCTTTTCCACATGCCCGAAAACCAAATTGTCCGCGTGCGCGATGATTTTCTCTTCTTTTGAAACAGGAACGTACTCTTGAGGGGGCAAAGGCAGCTTCTTTGCGAGAATTTCCTTTTTTGTAATCCCTGCCCCGATATGTCGCTCAGCGATGAGCGCCAACGATTCAGGAAGCCCCTCTTTTCTCAAAATCTCCCCTCCAATGATTCCGTGCTTTATCCCTTCCTTTCCCAGTCCAGCTTTATACCTGCCAATATCATGCAATAAACTTCCAATCCGAATCAGCTCAAGGTCGACTCCAGGCACCTGTTTCCCAATCCTCAGCGCAATCTCCTTCACTTTCTGCACATGCGCGAGAATCTTGTGGAAAATCTCATCGCTAGTGATATGCTTCCGTAAGAGCGCGACAGCCTGTTCTTCGGTAATCATAATGTTGTTAGGAGAACCACTCTTTTAAGGGTTTCTAAAAGAGAAGCGATTCCAACGTATCCATAGGATTCTAAGTCATTCCTTTTCAAAAAGAAAGCCTTCGGCGGGGTACGATTATTTTTTAGGGCAGAACCCTGAACGGGATTGCTTCAAGATTACATTCCCCTAAGCAAATCAAACAAATCAAGAATCACGTCAATCCCGTAGACCATCCGGAAGCGCAAGAGGACGTTGGAAGCGATAATCAAGAGAATCAGGATCCAGACACTTCGTTTGGCCTTCTTGGAATACATAAGTAAGAGGGGGCCCGAAGGCCCCCTTAGGTTATTTCGTGAAAGATGGCTTGCGCCATCCGATGAGCGAAGGCAGGCAGGACTCCTGCCTGCCAAAATCCTCTTTTTCCCTAAGTCGTGGGAACGTAAGGTAGGAAAAGGAAAGGCTCCTGCCATTGTTTGTGGGGGGTGGTTAAGAACAAGGGGAGCAGGAGCCTTTGAATGGGAGGAGCGATGCCTGGCAACGCTTCATGCTAGCGCTCTAGCTATTTCGTCTTGAGGGGGGGCTGCTTCATCTCTTTCAGCCAGAGCAGGCCGATGTGGATGAGCTCCTTGTTGAACTTGTCGCTGAGCTTGTAGGTCTTCTTGTACAGGTCGTAGTCGATAAGGCCCATGCTCTTCATGGGCGTGAGTATCCTGTCGTAAAACTGCCGCTTGTTGTACGACACCTTGACTTTCCTGCCTTGGTACGGCGGCTCCTGGATGATGTCGGTAATCAGCGTGCCTTCATGCAGTTGCGTCGCAAACATGCTCATCTCCGTTTTTCCAATTTCGTTGCCGTTTTCCTTGATGTGCTCGATGAGCAGCTTCGCTACGATAATCTGCTGCTTGGTCGCGAAGACCACCTCGTACACATCCTCGGGCAGATTGAACCGGTCGAACAGGATGACCATTCTTTTCTCATAACTAAACTAGTATATAAATGTTTTCTTTTAAGGTACTAGTATACCTTTTACCATATCAGTTTGAAATGGGTATTTGAGACGACAAATTATGCTTTTTCATGTCGGAGCGTGCCCACAGGGTTCCGCCCTATTGATTGTCAGTCACCTGCCGAAGGCTTAATTTGGTATTGGTTTTCCAAATCCTTTTATAGAGAACTCGAATCAAAGAGCATATGCAATCCTTCAATCCCCAAGGCATCCTCTATTTTCCGTATGCGTTCTTCAACAGGAAGCTCCTAACTCCTAACGAGTCCGTCAAGAGTATCAACGACATCGATTTCAAGAAGCTAAAAACTCAAGGCTTCAAGGCAATCCTCATCGACAAGGACAACACCCTGACAGCGCCATATCAAACGAAAATCTCCCCGCTCATCAAAAAGGGGTTTCAGGAGTGCAAAAAAACATTCGGTAAATCCGTCGCTATCTTCTCCAACCACGCAGGAACAGCCGACGACTTCGATTACGCGACTGCGAAAGCCATTGAGAAGTCATTAGGCATCGCAGTCATCCGCCACAAAAAGAAGAAGCCCGCGGGCATGGAGGAAGTCGAAGCGTTCTTCAACTGCCGGCCAGAAGAAATTATTGTCATTGGCGACCGCCTATTCACCGACATCGCCTTCGGCAACCGCTACGGCTGCCACACGATTCTCGTCAACCCCCTAACCAAGAGATATGAGAACGCGCTCTCCGCCTGGGTCGCTGGATGGGAAAGAAAATTGATACGCAATTAAGCGAAAAAACTCCTCACTCGTTCCGCCCATCGCTTCGTAATCTGCATCTTCCATTCTGGCGGGAAACATTTCGCGTAATGCTCCCAAGTATAGCGAGCATCCATGAAGACAACTACCCCCCTGTCCGTCTCTGAGCGAATGCATCTTCCAGCGTTCTGCATGGTCTTGGTGATGGCGGGATAAATGTACCCGTAATTCATCCCCTCGCCATACTTGTCATCATAATAGGAAATCA